>CABZAD010000001.1 GCA_902523665.1 uncultured Bacteroidota bacterium
ACATTATTTTTTCTTTTCTTAATAAAAATGTAAACTTGCCAAGCTAACAATAAAAATAAGAAGTGAGGTAAATATGATCTGGGATTACCTTTTAAACCAATAGTAGTAAAAACTCTATCCCATCTAAACTTCCAATTTCTGATACCCTGAAATAAACCGTCAATACTCATCCAAATAAAAACTGGTTTACCCAAAACATGGTCAAATGGAACAAAACCCCAAACTCTTGAGTCCTCTGAGTTATATCTGTTATCTCCCATCATCCAGTAATAGTCTTGTTTAAAAGTATATTCATTGGATATTTCATTGTTTATATAAATATTATTGTCTATAACTTCAATATTATTATTCTCGTAATCTCTAATTATCTTTTTATATATTGGTAATTCATCAATTGTCAAATTAATTTTATCTCCTGCTTTTGGAATATATATAGGGCCTAATTGATCATTATTCCATTTGAATCTATTATTACCTGGAAAGAAGATTGAATTCGATAAATTTGTTTTTTCAACGATTCTATATATTGTGTCAAAATTATTAGAAATTCTAATTTTATTTGCATCACTAAAAGTAAGACTTAGCTCTTTTTCATTATCAATTATCTCTCTAATGTCTAGATTTAAATCTCTTACCTCGTTAATTGGAATACCCTGATCAGTAGTGTAAATTAGATATTCATTTTCATTAGTATCAGAAATACTTAAAATATAACCTTTTAATCGCGTATATGATTCTTGAGATAAATTTCTTATTACAAATCTCCTAATAAACCCATCTATATCAAGTTCTTTAAGCTTACTTGATGAAACTCCATTTCTAGAGTAGATTTTATATGTGTATAATGGCTTTGCTCTATCCGGTAACTTATTTTCTTGGCCATTTAAATATACTACTCCATCTATAATCTCTAATGAGTCTCCAGGGATTCCAATTGCTCTTTTGACATAGTTAGATTTCTTATCTCTTGGTTTAATGACACCCTTTTCTTTTACGAAAAATTGTCTAACAGTATCAGCAGGCCAATTAAAAACCACGATATCATTATTCTTAATTTCTTGAAAACCTGGTATTCTAATATATGGAAGCTGAGGTTTTTTCAGGTATGATCTTGTTTTTATTATTGGGATAGTATCGTGAACCATGGGAAAAGAAATTACTGTTGATGGTATTCTTGCGCCGTAATGAAATTTACTTACTAACAAAAAGTCTCCAACTCTTAATGTCTTCTCAAGTGATCCTGTAGGTATTACAAAAGGTTGAAGAAAGTAGTTGTGAACAATAGTAGCTATAACAACAGCAAAAACAAGTGATCCAACAGATTTCTCAAAATTCGAGAAAGAAATATAATTAATATACTTTGTCCTTTTACTGATATAACTGATGTAATACAAGTATAGGCCAAAGGTTATTATAACTAATATTCTGTCTGATTTTGAGTTATGATTGAAACGTTTAACAAGTTCAACCCAAATAACAGGAATCATAATAAGATTTATAACTGGGATAAATACTAAAACTATCCACCATTTCGGTCTATTTATTATCTCTAATAGTTTAATTATATTATAAAAAGGAATAAAGGATTTCCAAGATGAAATACCAGCAAGCGTAAAAAGCTTTTGAGTCCCCCCAAAAATTATTAAGTTATAACATAGAAAAAAAAATAACCACCCAGTTAAGCTCATATTAATCTAAAATAATTTTAAGTTTGATTCCAGCACTTTCAGAAAAATCAAAATAGGGATTTTCTATATATGGCTCAAATGATAGATCTTCGTTAACATTAAATTGAAGTAGATGAGCACCAACATTTGCATCAATAATATTCAATACGTATGTTCCAATAAGAAACATGAAAGAAAAGTCTTTATATCTTCTGTGAAACTTCATTCCTTCAAGTAATTTCTCATTTTCAGGTATTATTTCAGTATACTCATCATCAAAATATCCAGCAAGCCTTCTCTTGTATGCTGTTCGATATTTTTTCATTTCCTTGTTATTGAAGTTATAGTAATATGCAGATGCACCTAATCCTCCATAAATGATAGGAATCATCCAATATCTTCTCGTGTACACTTGACCTAATCCAGGTATTATAGAAGAGTAGAAAGCTGCCTTTGAGGGAGTTAATGGGTCGTTGATCAATCTTAATTTTCTTGGACTGATATAAGTTGAGTCTGCAGTTGATTGACTATAAAAATTTGTTGTATAACATAGAATGATTAATAAAGTTACTCTTCTCAATTTGATATTTTTTTTAGAATTGAGTAAAGTTCATTTATGCTTTTAAAACTTATCGAAAGAGTGACTTTACCTAAACTATTTTCTTTCAAAGTTACTTTAGAATCAAATAGCTTCTCAAATTTGTTAGTTGCATCAATGTAAATTTTTGATACATCTGAATTAGAATTATTTGAAGTTAAAGTTTTATTTCCCCTCACAATTTTCTCAGTTTGTCTAACAGATAATTTTGAGGATATGATTTTCTCATAAATTTTTATTTGTAATTTTTTATCCTCAATATTTATCAATGCTCTTCCATGACCCATACTCAAGAAGCCATCCCTTATACCCGATTGAATAATCGGATCAAGCTTTAAAAGTCTAACATAATTAGATATAGTTGATCTATCCTTACCTACAAGTCTAGAGATAATATCAATATTTAAATTATACTCATTCATTAATCTTTCGTATGTAAGTGCAATCTCTATAGGGTCAAGGTCAACTCTTTGGACATTTTCAACTAATGACATTTTCAATAGTTCAGTATCGCTTTCAACCGCTTTTACATAGCAAGGTATTGAGTCTAAATTAGCTATTTTTGAAGCACGATATCTTCGTTCACCAGATATAATTTCGTACTTATCATCATTAATTTTTCTTACTGTAATTGGTTGAATAATGCCAAGTTCTTTAATTGATACAACAAGATTATCAATTTCTTTACTATCAAAATTTGTTCTTGGCTGATTTGGATTTACATGAATTTTATTTAAAGATAATTGAAAACTATTAATCTTTTTTGTTTTTTTAATTGATAAATCTGGATTATCATTATCACCCAATAGTGCTTCAAGGCCTCTTCCCAATACTTTTTTTTGTTTTTTTTCAGACATTTAATTTTTATTTATAATTTCATCTGCCAAGGAAAGATAATTTTTTGTTCCCTTTGACGATACATCATAGGTAATTATATCTTTACCAAAACCTGGAGCTTCCCCTAATTTAATATTTCTTTGAATAATAGTATCAAACACAATATCTCCAAAGTGTTTTCTTACTTCTTCAACAACCTGATTTGAAAGCCTTAATCTCGAATCAAACATAGTAAGCAATATACCCTCAATATCTAATTTCTCATTGTGAATTTTTTGAACACTTTTAATTGTGTTAAGCAATTTCCCAAGACCCTCTAATGCAAAATACTCACATTGTATTGGAATTAAAACAGAATTAGAGCTAGTAAGAGCATTTAGGGTAATTAGTCCAAGAGATGGAGCACAATCAATTAATATAAAGTCATACTGGCTTTTAATATCATTAATCTTTTCCTTTAATTTATATTCTCTTTCACCTTCATCCACAAGTTCAATTTCAATACCAACTAGGTCAATGCTAGACTGGATTAGATCAAGATTAGGAGATTCACTCTTTTTTATCACATCAGATATTTTTTTTGTTCCCGATAAAACGTGATAAAGAGACAGATCTTTATTATTTGGATCAAAACCTAATCCTGAAGATGCATTAGCTTGTGGGTCAGCGTCTATAAGTAAAACTTTTTTTTCTAGAACTCCAAGCGATGCTGCTAGATTGACAGACGTAGTTGTTTTACCAACACCTCCTTTTTGATTTGCTATTGAAATTATTTTCCCCATTAATTAATCATCTTCAGATTGAAATTCAATAATAAATATATCCTCATTTTCTTTTTTCAGGTTATATTCTTCTCTAGCATAATGTTCAAGGCTATCTATATTTTCAAGTTTCTCAATAAGTGATTTATCATTAAGAATCTCTGTACTAATAGCATCTCTCTTTTTTTTAAGTTTTTTAATTTCCCTATTTAATTCTGCATGTATTAATAATGAATTTGTATCTAAGAAAGTCATCCATATCAAAAAAGAAATAGAAATAATTAAATATTTGAAAATAGATTTTTTAATTAAAACTTTTAGTTTTAAAAAAATTTTATTCATTATTCTGAGATATCATTTTTTAAAGGAACTTGAACTCTAGAAGGAATAATTTTAAAAACTCCTTTGTTTTCAATTCCAACATAAAGATAGCCGTCAGGTCCTTGAACAACTTCTCTTACTCTTCCAACTCTATCTAAAAGCTTTTCTCTTTTGTAAACATAGTTACCTATTAGCTCTACTCTTTCTAGGTATCTAAATCTGAGTGATCCAATAAATAGATTTCCTTTCCACTCATTATATATATCTGAAGTTAGCATCACCATACCAGATGGAGCAATTGAGGGGGTCCAAAAATATAATGGTGATTCTGTCCCTTCCAGAGAAGTAAGATTTGTAAATGAAGTTCCATTATAATTAATACCATTTGAAACTATTGGCCAACCATAATTTCTCGTCAACAATGGTTCTTCTCTGATACTGTCTCTTTCACGAATTATGTTTATTTCATCCCCACCTCTTGGGCCATGTTCGTGTAAAATAATATCTCCAGGTTCATTGCCAAAAACTATGCCCTGAGGATTCCTATGCCCATAACTCCAAGTAGCTTTCTTTGCATTTTTTAAATTATAAAAAGGATTATCTTCTGGTATAGTCCCATCTAAGTTAAGTCTGTATAATTTACCACCATCTTTAGTCAAGTCCTGAGGATAAATATCCCTTCCAGCTCTATCACCGACTGTGAAATAGACATATCTATCATCAAGTAAAATCTTTCCTCCGTAATGTCTATACTGATCTGAATCAGGACTAGCCTTATATAATAGTCTTATATTAGAAAGTTTGAAGTTGTTATAATTTGCACTGTAAAGAGCAGTGTTAGAATTTTTTGTATTATTTGAGCTATCACTTGTTGTAAAAAACATTCTTTTGTTTTTATCAAAATTTTTATCTACTTCAACATCAAGTAGACCACCTTGTCTATTTTCAACAACTTTTGGTAAACCTTGGACTACTGTCTTAATATTGTCTTTTACGTGATATAGTATTCCTTTTTTATCAGTAACAAGAATTTCATTTTCATCAATAAATGATATACCCCATGGAATATCAATCCCGTCTGTAATCATTTGTAAATATATTTTAGATTCGTCACCAATTTCAATAAATGGTGGATTTTCAGATTGAGCACATGAAAAACTTGTACTAAGTAAAAAAAGGATTGAATAAATATGTTTGTTCTTCATAATTAGTTCGAATTTAAAATAATTTAATCACTCAATAAAGTTTTTTTTATATCAAGTCAATTAAACTAACATTTTGATAATTTCTTTTTAAATATTTTAGTGTCTTTTCCATTAGATCACCCATAGATTTACATTCTAAAAATGAATTTTCGTTAGTATATCTAAATATCTCCTTCTTGAGGTTCATTACATTTTTTTTAATACTAACAGTGTCATCTTTCATTATGCCTAGTAATAGCTTCATTCTCTCATCAGATATAATAAGTCTTCTTGATATAGTTGACCTTTCTTCAATTTTATATTGAGTTATTGAGTCAGTCTTAAGTTTAGCTCGAACTATATCCATCATTGCTTTATTTTCTTTAAAAAATTGTGGCCTGTATACAGAGAACTTACCTTCAAAGGATTGTTGGTCAAAATCAATTGCACGAATTTTATAAATAACTTGGTCAAAATCATGAATTGGAATAACCACATAATTATATGATCTCATATCTCCGAGAAGTCTTATCATGCATCTTTCATTAAACTTTACATATTCTTTGGCAATTTGTGCCTTTTGAACTTCTGAACATTTGGGTAAATAATCCTGAATAAATATATCACCAGGAATACCTGCTATATGTTCTTCAACTAATGATGAATGATTAACAAGAAAATTAAGATTTCTTGGAGATAGCATATGTTCAAATTCAATTCCATAAACTCTAGAAGCATCAGTCTTTTTTACATAGAAGTATGTAAAATTATCGTTTACAATATTTCTTATCTTAACTCTAAATGGTTTGGAATTTCCAAATGTGCAATAGTCAACAGAGTCTATAGATAGATAAGGTATTGATGAGGGATTACCATCAGAGTGTAATAGAGTATATATTATTTTGAGGTTGTTGTCAATTTCTTCTCTTTCACTTTCATTAAATATAAGTCTTATCCATAGAGTATCTTTATTTTTTTTATCATAAAGGTTAATGGAATCTGAAAATCTTAATAAATCTTCATATGAAATAACATCGTCAATCCATCTATCATGAGTTTTTAAGAAATCTTCTAATTTTTCTGATATATTGAAGAATGGTTTCTTCTTTGATATTAGTTTCTTATTATCAACCATTAAATAAATATACAATAAACCTTTAAAGTCGGGATGACAGGATTTGAACCTGCGACCCCACGCACCCCATGCGTGTGCGCTACCGAGCTGCGCCACATCCCGAAAATCAAGTTTTAATATTGTATAATAACAAAATTATTACCACTAGAAGACAAACTAAACTTTCTAAAGACTGCACTAGTAATTTTGTTTAAGTCTTTAATTTTGGCTTTCAGAATAAATTGCAGCCTCTTCAAAAATTGCAGCTGGATCAACATAGCATGTTGTGCTAGCTATCTTATCTTCAACCCAAACCCATCTACAGTGACATGGATAACTATACTCTTTGCCAGTCAAAATTGATGTGGCAGACCAATCAAAATCATGAAATGTCTCAACAGCTCCATCAGTAAAAGTTGCAGTGTATACTTCTCTATCGTTGTGTTTAATGTCTTTAAAAATTAAAGAATGAGAGTTGTACCCATCAATAATTCCATCTACGTCAAATTCTAAGTTATTAAAAAAATGTTTACCGTCTGGTGTAAAATAATCTCTAGCCATATCAAAGTTACCTGCTAAATATGAATCAGCAAGTTTTACAATAATTTCAGATTTTTCGTCATTATCTTGTATAAACCCTTTAAAACTGTCATTAAAATTACAGGACATCAGTCCAAATATTGTTATAAGTGTTAATATTTTTTTCATTTGATATTTATAAAATGTTATTTATAAAGTTATGAATTTATGTATAAAAAATACAGCTTAAAAAAAAATTAAAAACTAAAAATCTACACTAATAATAGAAAAGATTTACATCTTAAGTTTTGACTTAATATTCAAATAATGTTTTACATATTATTCAATAATTTTTGTTAATAGATATATTAAATTATCATATTATTAAATATTATATCATTTTTTTATCAAATTAATAAATTTTTATTAAATTTACAGTAATTCCCGTGTGGACTGGGATAAATAATATAGTCGCGGGTGGAGAGAACGCATCCGGAAAAATCGTTTCAATATGTTTAATATAAATCTGAAATTTATGAAATCTAATAAATCAAGTTATACATACAGAGGTGTTAAATATAATCAAAATGATATTTCATCTTCTGATTCAAGACTTTCTAATGGAATCTATAGGGGAGTTAAGTTTAACGAGGGTTCATCAAAAAAAATTAATTCTTACAAAAAGAAAGGATTATACAGAGGTGTTGAATTATCTCTATAAAATAAAAAGATATGAATTCTATACAAAATGGGCTTTAATTTATAAAGCCCATTTTTTTTGTCGGGGTGGCAGGATTCGAACCTGCGACCTCCGCGTCCCAAACGCGGCGCGATAACCGGGCTACGCTACACCCCGGAAAGAGTTGCAAATATAAGCTTAATTAAATTTTTGCCAAATTATTACCTGTTAAGACTTAAACTGAAACAGCAGGCGACATAATTTTAATGTCATTGTATTTTATTTGTCCTCTGATCACAGACGATATATTGGACATTAAAGCATTAATTACAGGAAGTTTTAACTGACTTTTTGAATATATCATGCTCACTTCTCTTGCTGGTGCAGGATCCTGAAAAGGAATTAAGTTTTCAATATTTTTAGGTGACAAATTGTTTGAATGTAAATATGGTATTATAGTCATCCAAGGACCACTGTTTGATAAATTAATCAGTGTTTCGAAACTTCCACTTTTTAACTCATATTGTTTATTAAGATCTTCCAATGTGCAAAGGTTTAGAACTTGATTTCTGAAACAATGTCCATCCTTGAGAATTAATAATCCTCCATTAGACAGGTCATCTACTTCTAAATAATTGTTCCCAGATAAATGATGGTGTTTGGGTACATAGGCAACAAATGGCTCATAGTAAAGGGGTCTTTCTAATATTTTATCATTATTCAGTGGAGTAGCTGCAATGGCACAGTCCAATGAATTATCATCTAATTTTTTAATAATTGTCTCAGTATTTAATTCCTCAATCTTTAAATTAACATTTTTATGTTTCTTAGTAAAAATATTAAGAAATAAGGGTAATAAGGTTGATGATACAGTCGGAATAATTCCTACTTTAAGAGTTCCTCCAATAGTTCCTTTCTCTTCAGAAATAACATCATTCATTCTAGTTGATTCTTCAATAATTTTTTTTGCTTGATTTAACACTTTCTGACCAACTTCTGTAACTTGGAGAGGTTTAGTTGATCTATTAAATATAGTAATTCCAAGTTCTTCCTCTAATTTTTGAACTTGCATGCTCAAAGTTGGTTGTGTAACAAAACACTTTTCTGAAGCAGTAGTAAAATTACCATGTTCTGCTACAGCTAATGTGTATTTAAGTTGAGTAATTGTCATTATAAGATTATTTTATATTTATTCAAAACTAAATAAAATTTTATTATTAAAAATTAAAGAAATGTTAAATACTAATATTCTGTATATATTTATGTTTTATTAAAATGTTTTGAAAAAAAATATTTTTGGCCAGACAATATTCTTTAAAAAATTAATTATAGGAATTGTAGGATTTATAACTCATAAAACATTTAGGAACAAAAGATTTGTAATTAAAGGCTCAAAAAACTTAATTGATCTTCCTGAAACAAATGTACTTTTTGTAAGCAATCACCAAACTTACTTTTATGATGTTATAGCTATGTTGCATGTATTTAATTCATCTGTAAAAGGAAGAATTGATTCAGTTAAAAAACCAAAATACCTAATAAATCCAAAAACAAATCTTTATTATATAGCATCTTTGGAGACTATGAAAAAGTCCTTAATTACAAAATTATTAGCATATTCTGGTGCTGTTTTGGTTCAAAGAAGCTGGAGAGATTCTGGTGAGTCTGTATCAAGAGACATTAGATCAGAAGATCCAGATAAAATTAAACTTGCCCTCAAGGATGGATGGGTAATTACTTTTCCTAGAGGTACAACTGATAATTCAAAACCAGTTAGAAAAGGCACTGCTCACATAATAAAAAGTAATAATCCTTTGGTAGTTCCTATTAAGATATCAGGTTTTAAGTCTGTCTTTCAAAGAAATGGATTGGGTTTGATTAATAGAAAAAAAATTTTTTCTCTTGAAATAATGAAACCTTTGAGAAAAGACGTAAATGAAAATTCAATTGACAATATTACATTACAACTAGAAAAAATAATTAACTAGAACTTAAATATTATAAATCAGATATATTGATTTCCATGCAACCAATTCTCATTCCTGATGCCCCAGAGGGTTGAGAAACATAATCATCTGCACCATTGTGAATTATTACTGCTTTATTGAGTATGTCATTTTCTTTTTCACAACCAATACACCATAAATTAGTAGCAAATTTCATCATACCATGACCAATACTATCAACTTCAAAGTTACCCACAGCTCCTAGATGAAATCCATCAGGATCACCCCACTTACTATGTTTTGTTCCATAGGGGTTCCAGTGTCCTCCAGTACTTAAGCCATCTTCCGAAGAACAATCACCGTTTTCATGAATATGTAGTGCTTTGTTCCCAGGCTGAATTCCATAGGCATGTGCTTCAAGGTAGACCGAATCATTTTTTTGTGTAAACATAATAGTTCCAGAGATAGGAGAATTGTTTAAAGGTTTTATAGCCTTTTTTACAGAAATCACATCTTCTTTTTGATTACATCCAATCGATGTTATTAGAAGAAAAATTATAATTAATTTTGATATTGAGTTTTTCATAAAACAAATTTATAATATTAAATGTTTAAAAGAAATTTTTTTAAAATATACGTACTTCTCTGGTTCATTACAGGTTGTAAAATTTCTTATAAAACATATGAATTTGAAAAAGCTCCTGAAATACAAAAGCCAGATTATAGTAATAGTGAAAGCTGGGCAGTCATCCCAGGAAAAATTCCAAATTTAATTTCGGAATTTTACGATGGAAATAGAGAAAAGAAAAATGCAGATGTTTTTTTTATTTATCCTACTTTGATTGATGGAAAAGATTTGAAAGCCTGGAACTCGGATATATGGGATCGACATATTAGAAATGATGTTTTAAATAGGCCAGTAAAATATCAAGCTTCTGCTTGGATTGAGTCTGGAAACTTATATGTGCCATATTATAGACAAGCGCATTTGAGAGTTTTTAATAAAAAATTCGAAGCTGATGGAAAAAAGGCCTTAGATCTAGCATACTCAGATATAAGGGATGCATTTATTTATTTCATTGATAATTATAATAAAGGTAGACCATTTATAATTGCCTCGCATAGTCAAGGTACGTTGCACGCAAAAAGACTTATTTCGGAGTTAATTGATGGCAAAAAAATTCAAAAAAAGTTAATTGCTGCATACTTAGTTGGATGGAAAGTAGATCCAAATGAGTTTGATTATATAAAGCCAATGATTTCACCAGATGAGATCGGAGGTTATGTGGCATGGAATACTTATAAGATTAATAAATACCCAAGAAAAAATACTTACGAAGAACTCTTCAGGGGGGGTGTAACTTCAAATCCTATAACTTGGGATAAATCAACTGAGGCTGACAAAAGTTTACATAAAGGAGTGCTCTACAGAAACTTGAAAATTTTTCCGAAAAGTTTAAATATTAAGGTTATCGATGGTATGATTTGGTCTACTGTTCCAAATTTGCCCGGTAAGCTTTTATTAAGTACAATCAAGGATTATCATTTTGCAGACATTAATTTATTTTGGGTAGACATCAGAGAAAATGCAAAACTTAGAGTTAAGCAATGGTTTTTAAAAAATAATTATTAAATTTCAGATATAAAATTTTAAAAAAAAAACTATGCCCTCAAAAAATAATTCAAGAAGAAAATTTATCAAAAATTCTGCATTAGCCTCATCCTTATTTATTGTACCCAGAAATGTATTGGGTGGTGAAGGTTTTATTGCTCCTAGCGATAAGGTAAATGTAGCCGGCATTGGTCTTCATGGTCAAGGTCAGGCAGACGTTAGCAGAACTGCTGCAAGTAAATTTGCAAACATTGTTGCTCTTTGTGATGCACATCCAAATGCCAATGGATCCGTTGCAATAAGAAATAAGTTTCCCGATGCTGAATTTTACATTGATTACAGAGAAATGATTGATAAAAATAAAGATATTGATGCTGTAATCGTAACGACACCAGATCATACACATGCAAATATTGCAGAGTTTGCAATGTTAAGAAATAAACATGTATATGTTCAAAAACCATTAACTCATAATGTTAAAGAGGCCAGGTACTTAACATTACTTGCTAATAAAAAGAAAGTTGTTACTCAAATGGGTAACCAAGGTTCTTCCAACCCTGATCAAAAACTGATTCAAAAATGGATTAAAGATGGCAAAATAGGAAAGGTGGATAGTGTTGATGGATGGACTAATAGACCAGTATGGCCTCAAGGAGTTAGTATTTCTAAGCCTGATAATTCAAAAAAGCCAGAGGGAATGGACTGGGACCTATGGGCTGGGCCGGAAAAAAATAATGGTTATATACCTGGTCTTCATGCGTTTGATTGGAGAGGATATTGGGACTATGGTACAGGATCACTTGGTGATATGGGCTGTCATTTAATGGACGTTCCAATAAAAGCTCTTGGATTATATGATCCTTATAGTGTTGAGGCTAGTATTTCAAGGCAGCCATATGTTAGATCTTACACTCCAGCTGATGTGTCTAATTCTTCAGTTCCTGCAAGCTCAATTGTTACATATAGGTTTAATCCTTCGAAAATCAATGATTCAAAAGTTAAGTTTACTTGGATGGATGGTGGTCTTAGACCATCTCAACCTGAGCAAATTAAAGAAGATATCGGAATAGGAGGAATACTCATACATGGCGAAAAAGGTATTATATCATGTAATGATTATGGTACTAGAGCGAAGTTATACATTAATGGAGAGATTGTTGAAAGGGGTCAATTTGATGGAATTCCAGAAAATGCATTTAATCATTATACATCTTGGGTTGAAGCTATTGTAGATGGATATGGTAGTGAAAAACATAAAAATCTAAATTCAGGATTTGATGTTGCAGGGCCAATATCTGAAGTTGTTTTACTTGGTAACGTGGCTGTAAGAAGTGGGTTATTAAAAAGATCTCCTAGAAGTAATGTATTTATTGGTAGAAAAAGACTTGATTACGATAGTAAAAATATGATAATTACAAACTTTGATCAAGCTAATCAATTTCTTACTAGAGAATACAGAAAAGGTTGGGAACTTAACATTTAATTTTCAACAGATATCTTAACTCTTCTATTCTTCTTCCTCTCACTTAAAGGAAAGTTAGGATAGCTGGGATTAGATTCTCCATAAGCTCTTGTCTTTAATCTTGAATCATTAATACCATTCTTAATCAAGGTATTTTTAATTGAGTTAGATCTACTCAGAGAGAGCTGCATATTGTATTCAGATTCTCCTTCTGATGATGCATGCCCATCTATATTAACCTTGATATAATTATATCTATTTAAAATTTTACTTAAATCAGAAATATTTGAAATCTGATCTTGATTTAATTCAAAACTATCAAAGTCGAAGAAAAAATCCGAATATCTATTGAGAAAAATAGATAGAGATAATGGCATTTTTGGACATCCATTAAATGTCTCTTCTCCAGCCTCATTTGGACAATTATCATTAATGTTTGGAATGCCATCATTATCAACATCAGCTAATTTGCAACCACCATTCGATTCCAGTCCTGCTTCATTTGGACAATTATCAATGTTATCATTCAAACCGTCACCATCTGAATCAGGACATGGCTCTCCATTTGTTCCAGCGTTGTTTGGGCATGGATCATTCAAGTCTGAAAAACCATCTCCGTCAGTATCTGGACAACCTCCCATGGAATTCAAACCAGGCTTGTTAGGACATTGATCATCCAAATCGGAGATACCGTCACCATCTGAATCAGGACATCCACTTAACTCTGAAAGGCCAGGAAGATCTGGACATTGATCCTTCTTGTCAGTTATTCCATCCCCATCTGAGTCACCTTTGCCAAAATTAAATTTTATTCCAACTACATGTTGTAGGTTACTGTAAGCATTTTTTTCATCTAATGCCTTGTAACTTATTCCTGTATTTAAAGCTATATTTTTTGAAATTTGAAAATCAATTCCAGCACCAAATGATGGTCCGTAAGAGGTGTTCTTTGATGCAAGACTAATATCACTCTCTCCAAAATTGGATAGTCCATATCCAGCATATAAATAAGTATTTGTATCTACACCTAAAAACTTTGATTCATTTGGAAAATTATATTTTACAATCCCATCTAAAGAATAATAATATAAATCTTCATTTGAAACGTTTACATCATTTTCTGAATAATTAATACCTACTGAAAAGTTATTAAAAATATATCTCGATAGACTTAAAGTTGGAAGCCTGTAACTTGTTTTATCTGAATTTTCTGCATTAACTGAATTAATTCCAAATTCAAATAACCATGGATTTTCTTCATTTTGACTGTAAACTGAACCTGCTAAAAATATTAAGAAAACTAAAGAAATTGCATGGTTTTTCATGTTAGTATTAAAATATGAAAAAATTTTGTTAATACATAAGATTGAATTATAATTATGAAAATTTAGAAATATGAGTAAAAAAATCAGAGTTCTTGTAATAGGATGTGGAAATATGGGGGCATCTCATGCTACAGCATATCATAATCATGAAGGATTTGAAATATGTGGCTTAGTCTCAAGAGGAGAGAGTAAACACATTTTAAATACTTCTTTAACTAGCAATTATCATACTTTTTCAGATTACAAGCTGGCAATATCAGAAACTAATCCCGATGCAGTTTGTATCTCAACTTACCCAGATACTCATGAGGAAATATCATTGCACGCACTCGATAATAACTGTCATATTTTTTTAGAAAAACCTATTGCTGCTGATTTAGTTGGTTCAAGAAAGATAATTAATAAAGCTGAAGAAGTTAATAAAAAGTTAGTAGTAGGTTACATTTTAAGACATCATCCAATATGGAAAGAGTTTATCAAAGAATCAAAAAAATTAGGAAAGCCTGTAGCTATGAGAATGAATCTTAATCAACAAAGTTCAGGTGAAACTTGGGATGTACATAAAAATCTTCTTGCATCTTTAAGTCCTATTGTAGACTGTGGAGTTCATTATCTTGATGTTATGTGTCAAATTACACAATCAAAACCACTAAGTGTTTCTGCTATCGGAGTTAGGCTTTCAGATGAAATTCCCAACGATAATTACAACTATGGTCAACTCCAAATAAGGTTTGAAGATAATTCAGTAGGTTGGTATGAAGCTGGCTGGGGACCAATGATTAGTGAAACAGCATTCTTTGTTAAAGATGTAATTGGTCCTAATGGCTCTGTTTCAATTATCTCAGACGATGATACTTTTAATAAAGACTCTGATAACATAGAGAATCATACTAAAAACAATTGTTTAAAAATACATAGTTCCAAATTAGATTCAGATGATAATTTCATATCACCGAACAGAAAGATTGTATATGACGAGGATCCTTCGCATCAAGATTTATGTGACTATGAGCAGGAATATTTTTACAAATCTATATCCAAGGATATTGATTTGAAGTCCCATATGGAAGATGCATATAAAAGTCTTCAAATCGCTTTAGCTTGTGATGAAGCTGTTAAAAAAGGTAAAACAGTAATCCTAGATTAAAAGAATCTTTCTTTAATTTCAACTACTATAACTATAGCAAAGATTAACGCTAAAGTTCCGATAAATATTCCTCCTACACCCATTTTTTTTCTTCAAATTTAATCTTTTTTTTTAAAAATATTTTACAATATGTAATAATTACAAAGTGTAATATAAAATTAATAATTACACAAAAAAAAACATTATTTTATATTTAATATTAACTTTAATTTAATTTTAAATGTAAAAATATTAACTTAATCCATAAATTAAATAATAAAAAAGTGTATATTTGATACATATATAAATATAACATGATTATAACATATTTGCAGACAATCAATGATTCTGAAGCACAAATGTTTATAAATAAGGAGAATTCCTACGTAGACTTGTGCTCTAGTGTAATCCCTTTTGATAAAAGAGATAAAGGCTCATTAGTTTTAGCTTTGATAAACCAAAAGAAAATATCAAAATTGATAGTTCAAAATATTTCTATGTTAGGTAGAAACCAAATTAATGTATTAAATACTATTGATTTTCTAATTAATAATAATGTTTGTCTAGTATCTCAATCAGAACAACTTGAAACCATGGATGAATATGGACGAGTTAAACAGGATACAATCTTGTTCTTGAATATATTTCGATCATTGGCAAATATGGAATATAAAAATCGTAAAGAGTCACATAGGTATGGCATTCAACAAGCTAAAGATCTTGGAAGATATAAAGGAGTTGGTGGAAGACAAATTGAATCTATTGAAGAGTTCTTTGAAAAACCTAAAAATATAAATATTTTAAGGCATTTAAAGAGAGGTGAAAGCATAAGAAGAACAGCTAAGTTAGTTGGTGCCTCTCCTGGGTTGGTTCAAAAAGTTAAAAGATGGGCTCAAGATCATGATAGATTAAATCCATAAAATTTGGATTACCTCTAATTGTCTTGCTAAAAATTCATAGTTTTATGTAAATTATTAATAAATTAATCATGAAAAAAATAATATTATTACTAACATTAGGACTATTTATATCTTGTTCTAATGTTCAAAATCCAGATTATGAAAAAAATCTAGAAATTGCAAAAGAGTGGTTTGAAGTATTTGTAACAGAAGACTTTGATGCAATATCAGATTTTTATGCTGACGAGGTTGAATTTCAAAGTGCTTTTTACCAAGGTCCAGTCATGAATAGAGAGGAAACCCTTAATTATTTAAAAGGCTGGCAAGATGCAATGGAGGATATCACCTGGGAGGCCGAGAATTACCTTCCTGGACTAGACCCAGAAACTGGTTTGCCAAATGGAAGTGTTAGAACATATGGATACTGGTCTGGCACAAATACTGCATCTGGTAAAAGTTTTAGGGCTTTGTGGTACCACTATCTAACTTTCGATGATAACGGAAAAATCATAAATGGTGGTGATTTTGGAGATGCAACAGGTCTTGTTATGGCTGTAGCTCCAGACCAAGAATGAGAGTTTATTTTAATGAAAAAAACCTTTCCACTCAAATATGGAAAGGTTTTTTTTTATATTTATAACATAAATCAATTAAAATTTATCAATTATGAAAAAATTAATATTTACTTTATCAGCACTTTTATTCTTATCATGTCAACAAACAATGGACTCTGATGTTATCGGTGTTGTAAAAATGTCTGATGAGAAAACAAACACAATTTTAACGGAATTGAATAATTATTTGTCATATGGAACTGATTCTTACGATGTCGAAATTACTTCTAACTTAATTTCAGATGATCTAGCTGGAAATTTTCCTGGCACAGAGCTAAATGCAGAAACTTTTATTGCAACAGCTGAAATTCATAATTCATTATTCGATAATATTGAAATGTCCTTGCCTGGAGATGATGCAGGTTGGGGTGGACTTCAAACAGTTTACTACGATGGTTTAGGAACTTGGAGCCACTATTGGGGTACTTGGACTGCAACTGGTAAATTTACCGGAAATGAAATATCTCAATTTATTCATTTAAACTGGGGATGGAATGATGAGGGAAAAGTAGCTTTTTTTAATGCTCAATTTGATGCAGGTTTCTTTAGAGACGAGTTAGCAGCTGCAGAAGCGTCTGAATAGAATTATAATATGAAAAAAATATTTTCAATTTTTATAATTTTAATCATATCGATATCCTGCAATACTCCCATCGAATATGAAAAAATTGGAGGTGAATGGTTACGAGAAGGTGCCCGTCTTGGTAAAGGATATATGATTGGAGATCAAAAAGATTCTGATTTAGTAAAAAAATTCTTAGATGCATATGAAAATATGGATGCTCAGCTAATGGTTGATCTATCTGCTGACACTGTTAAATTTCATCCTGCTGATATAGGTGGAGTCTTTGATGTAGATATGACTAATACTGATTTCATAGTTGAAAGACAATCAGATTGGGATTCAATATCAAGAGATTATATCTTTATTATGCCAATTAATTTGGAAGATTCAGATGGCAGAATTGTAACTACTGCATTTTCAGAAACTCGCTATATTAAAGATGGTTCAACTGAAACGAATATTTTTTATGAAAGGTTATCCATAAATGAACAAGATCAAATTGACAGAGTTGTTCAATATAGTAGACCTCCAAACGAGTAATTTATTTAAAGTAATTAAAAAACCCACTTATTATAAAATTTAGGTGGGTTTTTTTATAAAATAGATCCCATACTACCACCATCTACTCTAATAGATGCACCATTTGTTCCAGACGCTAGAGGGCTTGAAATGTATAAAATTGTATTAGCAACCTCAGTAACATTCAAAAATCTTGACAGTAAGGAGGAATCTCTAACATCATTAAAAAAATTTTTTTCAACCTGGTCTTTAGTTTTTTTTTCTCTTAATGCTGTTTCCTCAAGAAATTTTTTTGATCCCTCAGATAGAGTTGAGCCTGGGACTATTGTATTTACTGTAACATTTGTTCCTTTTGTTAATTTAGCTAAACCACTTGAAAAAACATTTATTGAAGCTTTAGACACACTATAGCTAAGAAGATCACTTGGGACAAGAGTAGCACATTCTGAAGAAATAAAAATTATTCTACCCCAATCCCTTTTTATCATTTCAGGTAAAAAATGTTTTGAAAGTTGAACACCACTCATCAAATTTACCTTGAAATGATCGTTCCAATCTTCAATAGTCTCATTATTAAAATCTTTGCCTTTAAATATACCTACATTGTTTACTAAGATATCAATGTCGTTAGGAATATTTTCAATTAAAGTTTTTACATGCGAATCATTCATAAAGTCAGCTATTAGTCCGCTTGCACCATTATTGTCTAAATCACTTAATGCATCTTGAACACTTTTACTAGTCCTTCCATTTATTATCACTTTAGCTCCTTCGTCTAGAAAAAGTCTTGCTGTCTCAAAACCAATTCCTTTTGTAGAACCAGATATGAAAACTTTCTTTCCCTCTAAATTTAAATTCATTATTTATTATTGATTGAGCTTACCACTTTTCTAAACCTAGTATTTTTTCTCCAAGTTTTGAAAGCTTAGCTGTCCCGTACTTTTCTTGTTCCCAATTTCTCGGATCCCCAGGAAAAGCATAACCTTCTGGAGCTATTCTATTTTTCCATGAATTAATCCTCCAATTTACTAAGTCAGTATCATCCTCCTGCGCTGGCATCATTGATATATATTGAGCAATTCTTACTTTATCTTTAGAATTATTGGGTCTAATACCATGTGGCAGGGTACTATTAAAAATTAAAAGATCTCCAGCTTCTAGTGAAACTTTAACTATTTCATCTTCTAAACCGGAAATATCAGGTTGAAACTTATTTCTATCATCAGGTTGAGACAATTTCCATGTATCATAATTTTTATATAGCCAAGGGATACATTGGAAGCCCCCCATCTCCATGTCAGTTTGATCTGCCAAAGCTAATACTCCTTGAACATTTTGAGGTTTTGTATCAGGATCATAGTCCCAGTGAATGAAACCCTTATATTCAAAACCAGGTCTGATAGGAAAATTTAAATTAGCTCTGTCGATTGTTGTCCAGAGCTTATCTGTTCCCCATACATCCACAAAAGAGTTGTAAACTCTCTCAGTTTGTCTATTATCCCACAAGAATTGATTGTTGTATACCTCAACCATTCCAGTTCCAGCTAATTCCTTCATTTCAATTTCAGCTCTAGCTTCAGCATACCATGTTGATGGGTCATTTGGATCCTTATCATCAAATTCCCAAATAAATTCAGCAGTTTTCATTGCTTGCTTTCTTGAAACTGCATTCTTAATAACTACATAACCATTCTCTATCCAAAAGTTCCACTGATCTATAGTTAAAACTCTTAAAGTATCACTTGATGCAGAATTTCTTAATTTTTGTATGCTACTTTTAGCTGTTGATGGATTCCCTGGAATTTCCTTATGCTTATTATCAAGTATCATGATTTATACACATACATTTAATTCTTCTAAAGATAAAAAAATCATGTAAATTAATGGTCAAATTATCATCTATGAAAAACTTTGATAGAAGAAAATTTATTAAAACAACATCACTTTCAGCAGCATTTGCTTCTACTACAAATATGTTCTCTAAAGAACAAAGACCATCCTATCAAAAATATATGGGAGACTTTGCAGCACCTAAACTTGACAAAATCAAAATAGCCTTTATTGGTGTTGGTTACAGAGGGCAAGGGCATATTAAAAGATTTGGCTCCTTTCCAAATACTCAAATAGTAGCCGTGAGTGATCTCCATGAAACTAATATATCAAAGAGTCTATCCATAATTGATAATCTAAAAACATCAAAGTCGCATAATAATCCAAAAACTTACTATGGCAATAAAGATAAATGGAGATTAATGCTAAAAGAGACTGATGCAGATATGGTTGTAATATCAACTGATTGGAATACACATGGAATTATGGCTATTGAAACAATGAAAAATAATATGCATGCATTTGTTGAAGTTCCATTAGCTAATACAATTAAAGAACTTTGGGAGATTGTGAATACATCTGAAAAATTTCAAAAACATTGCATGATGATGGAAAATGTTAATTATGGTAGGGAAGAGTTGATGTTTTTAAATATATGTAGAAAAGGATTATTAGGTGAATTATACCACGGAGAAGCAGCTTATATTCATGATTTAAGATGGCAGATGTATGAGGAAGAAATAGGAACAGGGTCATGGAGAACATTACAATATGAAAAGAAAAAAGGAAACCTTTATCCAACCCATGGGTTAGGTCCCGTCTCACAATACATGAATCTTCTAAGAACAGAAGATACTTTTAAATCATTGATATCATTTTCATCTCCAGCTTTAGGTAGAAAAAAATTTGCAAGAGAAAATTTTAATGAAAGTCATAAATGGAATAAATTAAATTTTCAAAATGGTGACATCAATACATCAGTTATTAAAACTTACTTAGGAAGAACGATTATGGTTCAATGGGATGAAACAAGTCCTAGGCCTTACACTAGATTAAACTTAATTCAGGGAACAAGGGGAATTTTAGCTGGAGGTCCAACTAGAGCTGCTTTTGAAAATGGATTTGAGGGCTATACTAAAGATGCAGAAAAATGGATTATTGGTGAAGGTATTGATGCTCTTTATGAAAAATATGATCATCCGATGTATAAACGACTCAATAAAATTACTCAAGACTCAGGTCATGGAGGAATGGATGGAATGATGGTATATAGAATAATAGAATGTTTGAGGAAAGGTGAGCCTCTTGATCAGAATGTTTATGAGGGATGTGCATGGAGTTCATTGATAGAACTAACCTCTGATTCTGTTAATAATAATGGTCAACCTCAAGACTTTCCTGATTTTACAAGAGGAAATTGGATAAATACAAAAACTTTTGATATAATCCCTTAATGCAAAACAAAATAATTTCAAAGGCACCCGGAAGGGTTTGTCTATTTGGAGATCATCAAGATTACTTAGGACTTCCTATAATTGCTACTACAATAGATAAGGAAATTACTATTAATGCAATAAAAAATAATACTGAAAAGTTTAAAATCTTTAAAAAAGATCTAAACATACATGATAGTATTGATATTAATCAAAATATAGACTCTGATGAAAAGGATTTTTTAAAAATAGCACTGAAAGTTTTAAAAAAATATAATTGTATACCAAATGAAGGTTATGACATAGAAATAAAAAGTGAAATACCAATAAATTCTGGTTTATCAAGTTCATCAGCATTGATTGTAGCCTGGGTAAACTTTCTCTTAACTACATTTTCTGATATATCAATATCTTCTAGACTTCTTGCAGATTTGTCATATGAAATAGAGGTTACAGAAATGAATGGTTCAGGTGGTAAAATGGATCAGTATACGATTGCTAATGGAAAAACAATTTACTTAGATACTAAATCAAACGAGATAGAATCTTTTGACTGCAATCTATGTGATATGATAATTGGAGTTTCAAACAAACCAAAGGATACTCAAGGTTTATTAAAGAAATTAAAAGAGAATGCTCTTAAGTCAATTGAAATTGTTAAAGATAAGGAGACTAACTTCAATTTATATGACGAAGAAAATATTAATAATATTTCATATTTAGACTACTTAGATGATTATTTAAAACCCTATTTTACAGCTGCAGTTGGTAATTACAAAATTACGATGGATGCAAAAAAGGAATTTTCAAGATCTAATTTAAACATTAATAAGATTTCTGATTTAATGAACTTACATCATAATTACTTAAATGAAGATCTAAAAATTACAACACCTGAAATAGATAAGATGATAGATGTATCATTTGAAAATGGTGCAATTGCCTCTAAAATTGTCGGATCTGGAGGAGGTGGTTCAATAGTTTCTCTTTCAACTAACTCAAATACATCAAAAAAAATAGTATCTAAATTAAAAAGTATAGGAGTTAAAGATGCATTTATTGCCAGAAAAGGTAGTGGTCCAAGTATTTACTATGAATAAAATTCCAATGATAATAATGGCTGCAGGTGTATCATCCAGGATGAAGGATTCAACCGTGCCTAAAGAAATTTCTCAAAATTTAATTAATCAGTCTAATCAAAGAGTAAAAGGTTTTATTCAAGCAGGAGAAGGAAATGAACCAATTATTTTTTATATAATAAAAAATTGTATAAGTGCAGGAGTAAAGAACTTCTACATTATTTTATCCAATAATTCTGATGAATTTCAGGACTATCTAAAAAAAATAGAGATTAAATTATCAATTAAAATAAAGTTTGGATTTCAAGACTTTTATGGAAAATTAAAACCAATGGGCACAGCCGATGCTATATTTCAACTAATCAATCAGTATAAGAAACTAAGGAACAAAAGATTTTTGGTATGTAACTCCGATAATTTATATTCCTCACACGCTATTAAGTTATTATTGGCTGAAACTAAATACAACTCAATGATTGCATACAACTTTGATTGTTTAAAATTTTCAGAAGAAAGACTAGCCACATTCTCTATTTTAAAAATCAAAGGAAAATTTTTGGAAAGAATCATTGAGAAACCAGATATGAAAATAATAAAAAGCAATTCTAAAAAATTTGTCAGTATGAATATTTTTTCCTTTAAAGGAGAAATGATTTATGAATATTTAAAACACTGCCCAATCAGCAAAGAAAGAGGAGAAAAAGAGATTGCAACAGCTTTACAAAACATGATATTGGATAATAAAAGATCAATGATTGTTTTTCATTTGTGTGAACATGTTCCTGACTTAACATTTAAAGAAGACATTGATAAAATCAGCAAATTTTTAAATTAATATTAACTTTCCTCATTAACATAACAATTTACTTAATATTATATTTGTTTAAATTAATTTATGAAAAAGCTTTTTTCAACTCTTTTAATATTTTGTTTATCGTGTGATATCAGCTCTTCTAAACCAGTTGATAATATTAATCCAGTTCATTCTGTAGATAAACAAAAGTTTGATAATATGAGCAAAGCATATTTTGCATCCGGATGTTTTTGGTGTGTTGAAACCATCTATGAGAGTCTGGATGGTGTAGTAGAAGTTTTTTCAGGATATGCAGGTGGAGCAACTATTAATCCTAATTATTATCAAGTTATGTCAGGCAAAACAGGCCATGCGGAAGCTATTGAAATTATATATGACAGTAGCAAAGTTTCTTTTGATACTCTTTTGAAGGTTTTCTTTGACTCACATAATCCTACAACCCCTAACAGACAAGGACCTGATTACGGCACTCAGTATAGATCTATTGCTTTTTATAATAATCTAGATGAAAAAAAGAAAATTAATAATTATATAAGTTTACTTTCAACAAATTCAATATTTGGTAAAGAAATCATAACAGAGGTAAAAAAAATTGATAAGTTCTATTATGCTGAGGAATATCATCAGGATTATGAGAAGAAAAATCCATACAACTCATATATACAATATGTTTCCATCCCAAGATTTAATAGATTTAAGCAAAAAGCATCCAATTACATTAAAATCAAAGATGTTCACTAAATGTTTATTACTTTAAATTTTATGGCTAAAATTCAAGACATTTACGGAAAAGAATATACAATACCTGATTTAAATAATTTTATGGCTCATATTAACAAGTTTCATACTGTAAACGGAAGACCGGATAATAGTATTCACGAAGAAAATGGCTATTATTTTAAAATTGATGATAGTTTCTACAAGATTTTAATAAATCTTAAATAAATTTGTCATCTATCCATTATGAGAACATATTATATATTATTTTTTCTTCTTTTTTCATGTTCACAAGTATTATATAATCATGACGACGCTATGTCAATGTTAATATCAAAAGCAATGGTAATTGAAAGATTTGGTGAACCAACCCAAATTATCTCCCAAGATAATTATACCGAATATTATTATGATTTTGGTGTTTTTGAAGAAAGATCACAAAATTTTGATCAAAAAATATCAACCGTTAGTAATTATGAAGGTCCCTATACAACCCCTAATTGGGAATTAGAAACACAATATAGACTGACTAGGACAAAAAAATATTTAAAATTTAGACTTAATGGAGATAAAGTAATTTATTGGGAAAGTCAGGGAGTCAAATTTCCTGTCAAAAAAAACTAATTTTAAAACATTAGATGTCAATAAATTTTTTTAAAAAGGATGATCAAGCTAATGGGAATTTTAATAATGGTGAAATTCTTGAAAAAAAACCAATTGGTTTTCCACAAGATGGTGGAAAGTTAAAACCCTATTCAAATTTATTTTATTGGGCACATGCATGGGCGTTAGACAAGGATAGTGAAATTGGACTTCACCCTCACAGAGGATTTGAAATATGTAGCTTTGTTTTAGAAGGAGAGATAGAACATTATGATACTTTACTTGATAAATGGATCACATTAAATAAAGGAGATGTTCAAATTATAAAAGCTGGTAAGGGTATATCTCACTCTGAGAAACTAAAGAAAGGCTCAGAGATTTTTCAAATTTGGTTTGATCCAAATATTCAAGAATCACTTTATATAGATGCAAGCTATAGTGATTTTAAATCAAAAGATTTTAAAATTAAAATTCAAAATAACATAAAATCAAAAATTGTTTTATCAAATGAAAACCAACTATCCCTTCAATCAAAAGGTTTAGAAATCTATGAACATAAATTTAATAACGGAAAACACTCCTACAAAATAAAGGATAAATGTTATCACTCATTTTTTATTTTAAATGGCACACTTGAGATTAATAATCAACAATTTAGTCAAGGTGATTTTTTAATAATAGATAACGAAAATAATTTAGAATTAGTTACTAAAAATAATACTAAGGTTTTTGAGATAGTATCACTAATAAGCCCACCTTATAAAACCTATGCTGAAATTCATAAAATTAATTAACAATAATTTAAAGTTATAAAATCCGAAAGCCCGACTCACGAATGAACCGGGCTTTCTAATTCTCTTTAAATGATTCTTAAATTTCTTTAAGTCCTAGATAATCTATCTAATCATCACTTAAAATTTCACAAGTTATATCTCAGCTTTCGCTTCGAGGTGCATGATGATTTTTCTGCACTTTGACTCGATCTTTTTTTCTTTAAACACTATTGGGTTTCCAAATTTCAGTTAATCTTACTGGTTTTTTATGTTTAAAGTTTGATAAGCTACATCTAAGCTTGCACTTTGAACATCATGGCGGATTTTTCCATGATTTTTGCTTATCTTTTATAAATGTAATAATCTAAATAGAAAAAACAAATATAAAATTTAAATTGTTAATAACTTTTGGTAAAGCATTAAATTACAATAACTTAGCAATCGCAACAATTGCAATTACAAGGTTTATTACAGCTACATTGAGTACACTTGCAATCCATAATTTTTATTTACAATTTACGAAAATTAATTAATAATTTTTTTGTAATAATTTTCCAATCCTTTCTTGTATGCAACAATAAATTGATAGAATCTAAACTCATTTAGATTTCCATACCTATTAAACTCGTTGTAAGTATTAGATTGATATCTTTTTAACCTCTTGTCTAATAAATTCTGTAATTTATGAACTTTCTTAAATTTTAATTTCTGAGTCTTACTTTGGTGCAATTCAGATTCATATTTATTAATTATAAATTTTATTTCTTTTGGAGTAATTTCAGAGTATTTTAGTGGATTATTCCAGCTTTTATTATACTCATTCTTTAACCATCTATATTCTTTGTAAAGTCCATTAATAAAACAAATCAGAAATATATTCATTAATATCAAAATTATAAATTATATATATATTTTTGCAATAACTCGGGCAATTAGTTCAACTGAATAGAACAGAAGATTACGGCTCTTCAGATGGGGGTTTGAGTCCTCCATTGCCCTCAAATTTATTTAATTGGATTATTTAGGAATTTTATTTGGTATAATACTTCTCTCGCAGGGAGGAGATTTGTTGACTAAGTCATCAATTGATATTTCACTAAAATTATCTATTCCTAAAATAATTATTGGTATGACAGTTGTTTCATTTGCGACATCTGCACCAGAATTAATAGTTAGTCTTAACGCAACCCTAGATGGTTTACCAAATTTTGCAATAGGTAATGTACTAGGCTCAAATATTGCAAATATTGGCTTAGTATTAGGTATAATTACTATTATATATCCAATATCATTAAAACAAAGATTTTACAATACAGATTTTCCCTTATTAATAATGTCTACTGTTTTATTTTACTATTTAATCTACACTGAAAGTCAAATTTCAAGGGTTGAGGGTATTATTCTAGTTATATCGATAACAATAATATTGTTCTATTTATTTTTTTATCAAAAGAATAATCAAAGTGAATTCTCTGAGGAGCTAGATAAAGATAAAATTTCAATTTTTAAATCGTTCCTATATATACTATTTAGTGGATCTCTTTTATGGTTGGGTTCGGAAACTCTTATAAAATCAGCAATATCTGTCGCCAATAAGCTTGAAATTTCAGAGAGAATTATTAGTATAACTATGGTAGCTGTAGGCACAAGTGTTCCTGAATTAGCTGCATCAATTGTTGCTTCCTTAAAAAAACAAAATGATCTATCAATAGGTAATTTAATAGGTTCAAATATATTTAACTTACTTGTTGTTATTGGCATAACATCTACTTTCATACCAATAAATGGTATAGACAAGAGTATAATTAACAATGATATGCTTTGGGTTGTTTTATTTTCAGTAATTATACTACCACTTGCTTACTTAGGTAAGAAAAACGTTTTAACAAGAAAAAAAGGGATTATGTTGTTAGCATTATATCTAATATTTATAATCCCTCTGTTAATGTAGGCTTTATTATGCGCTTTTAACTGTTTTGACAATTATTGCTGCAACTTTATAAGGATCTGCATTTGATGCAGGTCTTCTGTCCTCAAGCCATCCCTTCCATCCACTTTCAACAGTCATAATTGGTATTCTAATTGAGGCCCCTCTGTCAGAAACACCGTAACTAAATTCTGTGATGGACTGTGTTTCGTGGTCACCAGTTAATCTTTGGTCATTAAATGCACCATAAACCGCAATACATTCTTCAACAACAGGTCTAAATGCTTCACATATTTTTTCATAAGTTTCTTTAGAACCACATGTTCTTAAAGTTGTATTAGAAAAGTTTGCATGCATACCTGATCCATTCCAATCAGTAGCACCTAGTGGTTTAGGATGGTATTCAATTTTGATTGCATAGTCTTCTGCTATTCTTTCTAATAGATATCTTGCAATCCACATTTCATCACCAGCTTGTTGAGCACCTTTAGCAAAAGTTTGAAATTCCCATTGACCGGCTGCTACTTCTGCATTAGTTCCTTCTACATTGATGCCAGCATCAAGACAAACATCAAGATGACGATCCATAATTTCTCTTCCAAATGTATTAGCACCTCCAACAGAACAATAAAATTGTCCTTGAGGTGTTTGGTCTTTTGGGAATCCCAAGGGTAGATTCGTTTCGGTATCTATCAAGAAGTACTCTTGTTCAAAACCAAACCAAAAGTCGTTATCACTATCATCGATTGTTGACCTTCCATTGGACTCGTGTGCAGTTCCATCTGCATTTAAAACTTCAGTCATAACTAAGAACCCATTCTTCCTTTCTGGATCTGGATATACTGCAACTGGTTTAAGTAAACAATCTGAAGAACCTCCTGGAGCTTGGAGAGTAGAGGAGCCATCAAAGGACCACATTGGGCAACTTGATAATTTTCCATCAAAGTCAGATACTATTTTTGTTTTGCTTCTTAGGCTTTGAGTTGGTTTATAACCATCAAGCCATATATATTCTAATTTAGATTTGCTCATAATTTATAATTTATTTAACAATTTAGATTTTTTTTGAAATCTTAATATTTTTAAAAAGTGATTTTAATTAACTTTTGTCAATCTAATATTTATAAATAAAAAAATTATCAATATTGCATATAATTGTAAAAAACGTTGAAAATTTTTCAGTTAAATTAAAGATCAAATATTTTAAAGTTCTAAATTAAATTAAATTGAAAATTATGATTCTAAAGAACAATGATTTTTATAAAAAACTTATTAAGATTTTTTTTTGATAACTTTGTTCTGAGTAATGGCTAACAGATATAAATTAAGAGGTGTATCGTCTGATAAAGATGATGTACATAATGCAATAAAAAATCAAGATAAAGGTCTATTTCCAAAAGCTTTCTGCAAAATACTTCCAGACTATATTTCAAACTCAGATGAACATGCACTAATTATTCATTCAGATGGAGCCGGAACAAAGTCATCCTTAGCATATATTTACTGGAAAGAAACATCTGACTTGTCTGTATGGAAAGGAATTGCTCAGGACTCAATTGTTATGAATTTAGATGATGTTGCTTGTGTAGGTGCAATTGATAATATTGTACTTTCCTCCACGATTGGAAGAAATAAAAATAAAATTCCTGGAGCAGTTATCTCTAAAATTATTTCTGGTACTGAAGAGATTTTATCTTATTATAGAAGTCATGGTATAAGTATTTACAGTGGGGGAGGAGAAACAGCAGATGTTGGAGATCTTGTAAGAACTATAATCGTTGATTCTTGTTTGACTGTTAGAATGAAAAAAGATGATATAATTGATAACTCAAATATTAGTGTAGGAGATGTAATCATCGGTTTATCCTCATCAGGAGATTCACTGTACGATTCAGATTACAACTCTGGTATCGGAAGTAACGGTTTAACATCAGCTAGACATGATGTTCTTTCTAATTATATTAAAACTTTATATCCTGAATCATATGATCATGAAATTCCAGATAATTTGACTTATTGTGGATCAAAAAAATTATCTGATAAATTTGAAAGTTATGATATTGGTAAAATGCTTTTATCTCCAACGAGATCTTACGCACCTCTTCTAAAAAAAATCTTTGAAAAAGTAGGTAGAGAAAAAATTAATGGGATAATTCACTGTACAGGTGGAGGACAAACTAAGATCCTTCACTTTGTTGACGACCTTCATATTATGAAAAATAATTTATTTGAAACCCCACCAATATTTAAGCTTATAATGAGTGAGTCTAAAACTGACCCTAGGGAGATGTATAAAGTTTTTAATATGGGGCACAGAATGGAAATATATATTAATCCAAATTATGCAACAGATATAATTGAAATATCAAAGTCTGTGGGAATTGATGCAAAGATTATAGGTGAAGTACTTAAATCAGAAAAAAAGAAGCTATCTATTCAATCAGAATTAGGTAATTTTGAATATTAAAACTATATGATGCTTCTAGAAAAAATAGATATCGTTGAAAAAAGATATGATGAAATATATCAAATGATTGGTAATCCAGAAGTTATCGCTGATCAAAAAAAATACATTGAGTTAAATAAAGAGCTTAAGGAACTAGGTAAGTTAGTTGATAAAGGGAGGCTATATAAAGATGCGATTGATCATAAAAAGGAGGCAGAAGAATATATTAGTTCCTCTGAAGATGAGGATATGATTCAGATGGCAAAGGAACAACTAGAAATTTCAAAGGAATCAATTAATAACCTTGAAGATGAAATTAAGATTATGCTTATACCAAAAGATCCAGATGATTCTAAAAATGTTGTTGTTGAAATCAGAGCAGGTACTGGTGGCGACGAGGCTAGTATTTTTGCAGGTGATTTGTTTAGAATGTATTCAAAATTTGCTCAAGATAAAAAATGGAAAATCAGTGTTGTTGATACTAGTGAAGGAACAGCAGGTGGATTTAAGGAGGTTATTTTTGAAATAGCCGGAGAAGATGTCTATGGTGTTCTAAAATATGAATCTGGTGTTCACAGGGTTCAAAGAGTCCCTCAAACAGAGACTCAAGGAAGAGTTCATACCTCAGCTGCAACTGTTATGGTTCTTCCTGAGGCTGAAGAATTTGATGTGGAAATTAACATGAGCGAAGTTAGAGTTGATTATTTCTGTTCATCAGGTCCAGGAGGTCAATCTGTTAACACAACATATTCAGCTGTAAGATTAACTCATGAGCCAACAGGTGTGGTAGCGCAATGTCAAGATCAAAAATCCCAACATAAAAATAAAGAAAAAGCGATGAAAGTTCTTAGATCTAGACTTTATGAGATTGAATTAAATAAAAAAATGGAGTCTGATTCTCAAAAAAGAAATGAACTTGTTAAATCAGGTGATAGATCAGCAAAAATTAGAACTTACAATTACCCACAGGGAAGAGTTACTGATCATAGAATAGGATTAACGCTATATGATCTTCCAAAAATTTTAGATGGAGATGTTTCAAAATTAATTGATGAAATTCAACTCTTCATCAATACTGAAAGATTAAAAGAAGCAGGCGAGGTATAATGTTAAAAAATAAAATTCAAAGTCAAATAATTAAAAAAAAGTCCTTTTTATGTGTAGGCCTGGATATTGATATTAGTAAAATACCAAAATCATTGTTAAATTATGATGATCCAATCTTTGAATTTGCAAAAAAAATTATAGACTCCACAAACAAGTATGCTATTGCATATAAACTTAACATTGCTTTCTTTGAAGCCAATGGAGCTAAGGGCTATAAATCTCTTGAAAAAATCTCTAAATACTTAAAGATTAGTTTTCCTGAAATTTTTACTATTGCAGATGCAAAAAGAGGAGATATTGGTAATACGTCAAAAATGTATGCTAATGCTTTCTTAAAGAATTTAGATTTTGACTCTGTTACTGTTTCTCCTTACATGGGTTCTGACTCAGTTGAACCTTTTTTATCATTTGAAGATAAGTACGTATTTCTTTTAGCCTTAACTTCAAATAAAGGTTCTAAGGACTTTCAGGAGTTGAAAGTGAATAATTCTAGTAAATTATATGAGAAGATAATTAAAACTTCAAGAAAGTGGAGAAATAGCGAAAAAATAATGTACGTTATAGGTGCAAAGAATACTGAAGAAATTGGTAAAATTAGAACAATTGTTCCAAATTCATTTCTTTTAGTTCCTGGTATTGGAGCTCAAGGAGGAAATCTTGAAGAAATATGTAAGTATGGGTTAGATAAAGATTTAAAATTAATTGTTAATTCGTCAAGATCAATAATTTATGCTTCAAATAATTCAGACTTTGCTCAAATGGCACAAAACGAGGCAAAGAAGATTCAAATGCAGATGGAAAAGTATTTAAAAAATATATAATGATTCATTATACAATATTCATATCAAAAAATAAAAATGCAGAATGGATTACATTTGTTCATGGAGCTGGAGGTAGTTCAACAATCTGGTATAAACAGATAAAATATTTTTCAAAAAAATACAATCTTTTGTTACTAGACTTAAGAGGTCATGGAAAGTCCAAATTAATTCCAATTAACCCTTTTAAAAAAAAATACTCATTCAATTCAATTACTAACGATATTCTTGAGGTAATTGATGCAGAAAAAATTAATAAAACTCATTTTGTGGGAATATCATTGGGTACCATTTTGATAAGAAACTTTGCTGAAAAATATCCTGAAAGAGTTAAGACTTTAATTATGGGAGGAGCTATAATGAAGCTGAATCTTAGATCTAAGATATTGATGTTCCTTGGTAATTCAACTAAGTCAGTTCTTCCATACATGTGGATTTACAGGCTACTTGCATTTATAATCATGCCAAATAAAAATCATAAAGAATCAAGATCTTTATTTGTTAATGAAGCAAAAAAATTATATCAAAAAGAATTCAAGAAGTGGTTTCAGTTAACTACTGAATTGGTTCCACTACTTAAATTTTTTAGACAAATTGAAATTAAAATTCCAACTTACTATATTATGGGTGATCAAGATTATATGTTTTTACCATCAGTTAAAAATCTTGTTAAGGTTCATAATAAGTCAGAGCTATATGTTATCCAAAACTGTGGACATGTAGTAAATATTGATAAGCCTGATATTTTTAACAAGAAGATGTTAGAATTTTTAGATAGATCAATTTAGTCTTTTGTTATGTTGCTTGATTTCATTAAATCTTTTTTATTACCAGGTTGATATATTTCATATTTTATTTCATCTTTACTTCTCCTTACCATTTCCTTCACATCTTTGAGTAAAAGTTTTGAATCAAATACAATCCCTTCTTTTATAGTATATTTTACACCTCCAACACGAACTGCTTCATTTTTTTCATTGAGCTTTATTGCACCAGTGCCATATAGAACCTTAAGATTTTCAAGTGGATTCTCTTCAATAATTAATAGATCAGCCTTTTTACCTATTTCAATTGATCCAATTTGATCATCCATGCCTAGTGCTTCAGCTCCGTTAAGTGTTGCAGATCTTATAACTTCTATTGGATGAAACCCAGCTTCTCTGAGTAATTCAAGCTCACGTATATAAGCAAAACCATATAATTGAAAAATAAATCCTGAGTCTGATCCTGTGGTTACTCTACCACCTCTATTTTTATATTCATTAACAAAAGTCATCCATAGATTATAGTTTTGCTTCCATGTTACTTCTTGTTCAGTACCCCAAAAATGCCAATGTGATCCATGAGAGATTCTACTAGGTTGATAAAATTCCCATAGACTAGGTAAAGTATATTCTTCATGCCACTCTGCCCTTCTTGATCTATGAAGATCTCTATTTGCCTCGTAAATATTAAAAGTTGGATCTAATGTGAAATCAAGTTCTATTAGTTCATTCATTACATTAATCCAATGATCTGAATATGGTTTTGCAGCCTGTTTCCATAGTTTACCTGCTTCTTCAAATCTATGCTGTTCATTTGAATAATTATAATAAGCTGGATAGTCCTGTATAGTTTTATCATCAAAGAGTGCTTCAGGCAAACCATACCAATGTTCCATAGATGTTAAACCAGCTCTAGCAGAATGTAAAACATTCCATCTTGCAACATTTAGTTGAGCATGATGCATTGCAGATCCAAGTCCTAATTTATTATTTTCTTCAAGGGCCGCATTCATTATACTTGGGTCAGCACCAAAAAACTTTATTCCGTCAGCTCCTTTTTTAGCATTATACCTTACCCATTCTCTAGCAATTTCAGGAGAAGTTATTTCTTTATCATATCCAGATCCAAATCTTGAATAAATAATCAATCTAGGAGCGACTATCTCATTATTGTTGCTTTTTTTCTTTAAATCAATGCTGTAATCAATTCCTCGTCCACCTGGTTCTCTGACAGTTGTAATGCCGTGACCTAGCCATAATTTAAAAACATAATCAGGCTCAGCACCCTGAGAACTACCTCCAATGTGTCCATGCATATCAATAAAGCCTGGGAGTACATACATACCTTCGGCATCTATTTCTCTACCTTTTTGGCTTAATTTTGGTCTTCTACTTTCAATAATATCAACTCCAGGATATCCAACATTCTTGATTGATTTGATTATATTTTTTTCAATTACTATATCAACAGGCCCCAATGGTGGACTACCATTTCCATTTATAAGTGTTGCACCTCTTATTATAAGTTGATCAAAAGGACCATCAGAAAATTTTTTTTCCTGTGCATAAAAATGAGTAAAAAATAATAAGCAAATTAGTAATGTGATAAGTTTTTTCATTTTAATTTAAAATTTTGTTTATAAATGTAAATCCAGCATAAGCTAAAACAATACAAAAAATTACACTAGTTAAAATATATATAATTGAATTTAGTAGATCATTAGATCTAATTAAATCAAGATTCTCAAGTGAGAAAGCAGAAAATGTAGTAAGTCCTCCACAAATACCAATTATTAAAAAGTAATAATAGTCCGACTTTAACATATTATTACTAATTAGATAACCTATTATAACTCCTATTAGAAAGCTTCCAACCATATTAACAGTTAATGTTGAAAATGGAAAAGATCCAGCAGGAATAAGTCTGTTGAACATAAGTCTTAATACAGAGCCTAATCCACCACCTATAAAAACTAAAAGGAATTCTCTCATTATCTAAATAAATTACTGTAAGCAGCAATGATTGATATAAAAACAACAAATATTATTAGGATCACATATGAATTCTTATAATATACCCTATTTATTTTGGAATCCTTTATATATGAATAACCTATAATTATTGAAAATAGAATTACAAATATTATAGCGAAAATAAACTGTCCTTTAGTAAACATTAACTAATTTTATTAATCTTTATAATGTAAATTTAATAATTATGATAACTAATGCTATTGATGCTGTTAAGGAATTTAATAAAGCTTTTAAAATAGAATATTCTGAAACTCAAGAGGCTGATCTTGATGAGTCAATTGTTGAATTAAGATATAGACTGATGCAAGAAGAAAATAATGAATATTTGGAGGCTGCCAAAAGAAAAGACCTGGTTGAAATAGCAGATGCTCTAGGGGATAAATTATATATTCTGTGTGGTACAATTTTAGCTCATGGTCTTCAAGATAAAATTGTTGAGGTATTTAATGAAATTCAAAAAAGTAATATGAGTAAACTTAGTATTGATGGTACACCTGTTATCAGAAAAGATGGAAAGATTTTAAAAGGTCCAAATTATTTCAAGCCAAATATTAAGGAAATATTAAAAAGCTAAATTATTCTTCTACCTTATATCTCCAACCATGAGGATCTTCAGCTAAATTTTGTTGGATGTTTACAATAGATTCTTTAATCTTATCTGCATAACTGTCAAATACATCTTTAATTTCAAATTTATCCTCTTTATATCCAAATGATGAAATTTTAGCAATTACTGCTGCAGTTCCACAACCAAATACTTCTTTTAAATTACCATCATTATATTCTTTAATTAATTCCTTAACAGTTATATCTCTCTCCTCAACATCAATACCTATATCCTTGGCAACTTGAATAACAGTTTTCCTAGAAACCCCATCTAATATAGTATCACTTGTTAAAGGAGTAATAAGCTTATCATTTATTCTAAATGCAATACTCATAGTCCCCACTTCTTCAATTTTTTGATGATTAGTTGAATCTGTCCATACAACTTGGTCAAATCCTTTAGCCATGGCTAAAGATGTAGGGTAAAATGCAGCTCCGTAATTTCCTGCAGCTTTGGCATATCCAGCACCGCCAGGTGCAGCTCTACTATATTTATCCTCTATGTAAACACTTAAAGATTTAGAATAATATGAAGCACCAGGAGAGCAAATTATTAGAAATTTATAGTCAAGTGATGGACTAGCAGCTAGCATTTCAGATGAAGAAAAAATGAAAGGTCTAATATAAAGTGAAGAACCTTTATTACTAGACACCCAATCTTTTTCAATTTTCATTATATTGTCTAATCCATCAAAAAAAAATTTTTTTGGAAGTACTGGAATATCCATTCTAATACATGATTTTTCCAACCTACTATAATTCTCTTCCGGTCTAAAAAGCCAAAGTTGATTAGCTTTATCTTTATACCCTTTCATTCCTTCAAAAATAGCTTGACCATAATGGAAAACGTGGGTTGATGGGTCTAGAGTCAAAGACTCATATGGTTTTATTATTGGAGACTCCCATTGACCATTTTTAAAATTACACTCAAACATATGATCAGTAAAAATTTCTCCAAATTTTATAGAATTGAAGTTAACATCATTTATTTTTGTGCTGTTTGATCTATTAATTTCCATATAATGCGAAAGATAAATAAAAAAATAATATGAAGCTACTAATAACAGGAGGTTCAGGAACTTTAGGTCAAGATATAACTAAACTTGCTTTATCAAAAAACTACCAGGTAAATATTCTAACAAGAAATAAAAAGCTGTCTTCTGTTGTAAATGGAATAAAATATTATTACTGGGATCCTAGCTTAAAAATTATTGACTATAAATGTTTTGATGGTGTTGATTCAGTAATTAATCTTTCTGGGTATAATGTCTTTTGTTATTGGACAAACAAAAACAAATCAAAAATTTTAGAAAGTAGAATAGAATCCACCTCATTTATACTAAGTCAAATAAAAGACAGAAATATAAAAATCAAGTCTTTTGTTAGTGCTTCAGGAATTGCTGCTTACAGTGATTCATTATCAGTTGTTTCAAATGAGGACAATGAAGTTGATACTCCAAACTCATTTATTAATCAAGTAGTCATTAAATGGGAATCTAAAGTTAAAGATTATGAAAAAATACTTCCAGAAATTTCATTCTCTATTTTAAGAGTAGGTTTAGTACTTTCTAATTATGGAGGGCTTTTTAAGATTTCAAAAAACCTTTCCAAGCTATTCTTATTATCTCCTCTTGGTGCAGGTAACCAATGGCAATCATGGATTCATATAGATGATGTCTCATTAATTTTTTTAAGATCTATTGAAAATAATGATAAAGGTATTATCAACTTGGTCTCACCTAATCCAGTAATTCAAAAAGATTTATTAAGAATAATCGCACTAAATAATAATTCAAAAGTTATATTTCCAAATATTCCAACTTTTATAGTTAAAACTTTTTTTGGTGAAATGTCTGAGTTAGTCTTGTCAAGTCAAAAAGTGAGATCCAAAAGACTAGATGATTATGTTTTTAAATTCTCTAAAATTGATTTAGCTATTAAAGACTTATCCGATAAAATATGACATTCTGACATAAATTTGATATGGCAAAAAAATTGCAGTGTATATGTAAAAATATATGACAAAAAAGACTTCAAATAATAAAAAAGCCTCAAAAAATGCCACAAAGAAGAAGTCTCCTTCCATAAAAGAACTTAATGAAAGCTTGAAACTTGAGAATGATAAATACGTTAGGTTATTTGCTGAATTTGAGAACTTTAAGAGAAGGACTGCAAAAGAAAGGGTTGAGCTATTTAAAACTGCAGGGAAAGATGTTTTGTCAAGTCTAGTTCCTGTTCTTGAAGATTTTAAAAGAGCAATTTCACAAGAGGATTCAAATTCAGATGATAAGGGAATCAATCTTATTTACAATAAATTTAATGAAACTTTAAAAAATCAAGGTCTAATTGAGATCGAGGTTAATGTTGGAGATATTTTTGATGCTGAAATCCATGAGGCTATCAGTCAAATTCCTGCGCAGGAGAATAGTCAAAAAGGAAAAATTATTGATATAATTCAAGGTGGCTACAAAATCGGGGATAATATAATCACTTATCCAAAAGTAGTTGTTGCCCAATAAATAAGAAATGAAAGAAGATTATTATGAAATTTTAGGAGTATCTAAATCAGCCTCTGCATCTGAAATAAAAAAAGCTTACAGAAAAAAAGCAATTCAATATCATCCTGATAAAAATCCTGGTGATAAAACTGCTGAAGCTAATTTTAAAAAAGCAGCAGAGGCGTATGAGGTACTTAGTGATCCAAATAAAAAATCAAAATATGATCAGTTTGGACATAGTGCTTTTGAAGGTGCAGGTGGCTTTGGAGGTGGTGGTATGAATATGGATGATATTTTTAGCCAGTTTGGTGATATTTTTGGGAGTGCTTTTGGCTCATCCTTTGGTGGCTTTGGTGGAGGTGGTCAGAGAGTTTCAAAAGGATCTAATTTAAGAATTAGAGTAAAATTAACTTTAGATGAAATAGTCAACGGGGTTGATAAAAAAATTAAAGTTAAACGAAAAGTATTATCCCCTGATTCTAAATTTACAACGTGTAATATGTGTAATGGAACGGGTCAAGTTACAAGAGTAACAAATACAATTCTTGGAAGGATGCAGTCATCATCTGTGTGTCCTTCATGTGGAGGCTCTGGTCAAACCATACAATCAAGAGGTCCAGGATCTGACTCTAATGGAATGCTCAATTCTGAAGAAACAGTATCAATAAATATACCCGCCGGGGTTGAGGAAGGCATGCAGCTTAAAGTATCGGGTAAAGGAAACGACTCGAACAATCCAAATGGAATCTCGGGAGATCTTCTAGTGCTTATAGAGGAATCCACTGATAACAATTTCACAAGAGAAGGAAAACATCTTCACTATGATTTATACATAAGTATATCTGAAGCTGCATTGGGAGTTTCAAAAGATATTCATCTTATTGACGGAAAAGTAAGGATTAAACTTGAGTCCGGAATACAATCGGGCAAAACTCTAAGACTTAGGAATAAAGGTATTCCTGACTTAAATGGTTATTCGAAGGGTGATTTACTTGTACATGTCAATATTTGGACACCAAAAACTTTAAATAAAAAACAAAAAGATTTTTTTAAAGAAATGCTGGATGATGATAATTTTAGACCAAACCCTAACAAAACAGACAAGTCCTTTTTTGAAAAAGTACGAGACATGTTTGCATAAATAATTTTATCTTAGAGACTTTAATTAACTTGAAATGAGTAAAATCCTGATAATTGAAGATGAGGAACCTATCAGAAGGGTGCTAGTAAGGATATTATCTGATGAAGACTCCAGTTTTGAAATTCAAGAAGCTTCTGATGGCAAAAAAGGTATTGACCTAATTAAAAAAGAATCTTTTGATTTAGTTCTTTGTGATATAAAGATGCCAAAGGTAGATGGAATAGAACTTCTCCAAAGGACTAGAAAAACAAATACTTCGTTGCCTTTTATTATGCTTACTGGTCATGGAAATATTGAGACAGCGGTTGAATCTATGAAACTTGGAGCTTATGACTTTATTGCTAAACCACCTGATTTAAACAGACTTATTAATTCAGTTAGAAATGCACTTGAGAAAAAGGAGCTAGTAACTGAAAATAAATTACTTAGACAAAAAGTTGCAAAAAAGTATGAGATTATTGGTAAGTCTAAACCTATAATGGAGATTCACTCCATGGTTGATAAAGTGGCTCAAACGGAAGCAAGGGTTTTGATTACTGGTGAGAGTGGAACAGGTAAAGAATTAGTAGCTCATAATATTCATGAAAGAAGTGGTAGAAATAGATCTTCATTCATTGAAGTAAATTGTGCTGCAATACCATCTGAACTAATAGAAAGTGAATTATTTGGTCATTTAAAAGGCTCATTTACATCTGCTGTAAAAGATAGGCAAGGTAAGTTTGAAGCTGCAAATAATGGTACTTTATTTCTTGACGAAATAGGTGATATGAGCTTAGCTGCACAAGCAAAAGTTTTGAGGGCGTTGGAAGAAAGCAAAATTCAAAGAGTTGGAAGTCAGAAAGATATCCCTGTCAATGTTAGAGTGATTGCTGCAACAAATAAGGATTTAAAAAAAGAAATTGACAAAGGCAATTTTAGAGAAGACTTATATCATAGATTAGCAGTCATCCTAATTGAAGTTCCTGAACTTAGTAAAAGAAAATCTGATATACCTATTCTAGTTTCACATTTTTCTGAATCTATTTCCAAAGAACAAGGAATTGAAACTAAAGATTTTAATAAAGACTCTCTTAAATTATTGGAAGAATATAATTGGTCAGGAAATGTAAGAGAGCTAAGAAATGTAATTGAGAGATTAATTATCCTTGGTGGCAATCCAATTACAACAACAGATATTAATCTTTTTGCTTCAAAAAAATAAAATTATATGAAGTATTTAATGTATTCTGTAGCAGTACTGTTTTCATACTCTATATACTCTCAAGATTTAAACAATTACTCACTATTTATTAATAAGATATATAATGAGGCTTTATCAAATGGTAAATCTTATGAAAGACTTGATTATCTTTCTAATCAAATAGGAGGTAGATTATCTGGTTCAATTAACTATGAAAGGTCAGTAATATGGGGAAAAGAAGAACTTGATCTAATTGGTTTAGATTCAGTTTGGCTTCAGCCTGTAATGACACCAAAATGGGTAAGAGGTGGACCTGAATATGCTCATATTGAATCAACTCCTGGAAATACAATTTCAGTCCCTATAGCTGCATTAGGTGGTTCAATATCAACCCCTTCAATTGGAATATCAGCAAATGTAGTTGAGGTAAAATCTTTTGATGAGTTGACTAGTATTGGAAAAGATTCAATAACTGGAAAAATTGTTTTCTTCAATAGGAGAATGAATCCAACTTTAATAAATACCTTTCAAGCATACAGTGGAAGCGTAAATCAAAGAACTCTAGGTACAGCTAAAGCAGCGAAATTAGGTGCTGTAGGGGTCATTGTAAGATCTATGACCACAACATTGGATGATTTTCCACATACCGGATCAATGTACTATGAGGGACTTGCACCAAATGAAAGAATACCAGCTGCTGCAATTAGTACTAATGGTGCAGATCTTCTAAGTTCTATGCTATCTTTAAATCCAAATATTAAATTTTTTTTTAGACAAAACTCTAAAAATTTTCCTGATGTTTTATCCTATAATGTGATTGGTCAAATTGATGGGTCTGAGAGAGCTGATGAGATAATTCTTGTAGGAGGTCATTTAGATTCCTGGGATCTAGGAGACGGGAGCCATGATGATGGTGCTGGCATAGTTCAATCAATGGAAGTTTTAAGAATTTTAAAGATTTTAAATTACAAACCTAAAAGAACAATCAGAATTGTATTATTTGCAAATGAAGAGAATGGATTAAGAGGAGGAAAAAAGTATGCTGAGCTTGCAAAAATTAATAAAGAGTCACATTTTTTTGCCTTGGAGTCTGATGCTGGTGGATTCACTCCTCGAGCCTTTAGTTTTGATACAACAGAAAGTGAGTTTAGGAGTTTAAAGGAGTATGAGGTTTTATTTAAACAATATGGTATTGATAATTTTGTTATGGAAGGTAGCGGTGCAGATATAGTACCATTAAAAGATGATAAAGTTATTTTAGCTGGATTTAGACCGGACCCACAAAGATATTTTGATTATCATCATGCTGCATCCGATACTTTCGATAAAATTAATAAGCGTGAATTGGAACTTGGTGCAGCAGCTATGACTGCATTAGTCTACTTAATTGATAACTACAAATTATAATAATGAGTAAAGTACTTAAGGGAATCTCTGTTTATACAAGAGAATTTAAGTATAACTTGAAACTTGCTTACCCAGTAATGATTGGTATGCTTGGTCATACTTTTGTACAGTTTATTGATAATGTAATGGTAGGACAGTTAGGTACAACAGAATTAGCTGCAATTTCATTAGGTAATAGTTTTGTTTTTGTTGCTATGTCGATTGGAATTGGATTTTCTCAGGCGATAACCCCACTAATTGCTGAGGCTGACGGTGCAAAAAAGGATAATGATATATCTAGAATTTTTGAACATAGTTTTTTGATATGTCTAATACTTGGATTAGTTCTTTTTACAATAGTGTTTTTAAATAGGAATCTTCTATATCATATGAATCAACCAATTGAAGTTGTTGAATTAGCTTCTCCATATTTATTTTGGGTATCATTTTCATTAATATCAATTGTAACTTTTCAGTCATTTAGACAATTTGCTGATGGTTTATCCTTTACTAAAGCAGCAATGTACTCTACTCTTTTGGGAAATGTAATAAATGTGATTTTAAATTTCCTTTTAATTTTTGGTCTTTGGATATTTCCAAAGCTTGGAGTTGAAGGGGCTGCAATTGGTACATTAATTTCAAGGCTTTGTATGTTAATGTTTATAATTATCTACTTAAAATTGCATAAAAAACTTTCACTATATATTAAAAGATTTTTGCCCTATAAAGTTCAAGTTCAAAGAGTAAAAAAGATTATATATCTTGGATTGCCATCTGCTCTACATAGCTTTTTTGAGGTTGCTTTTTTCATTTCTGCAGTATGGATGGCAGGAATAATCGGTAAAAACTCTCAAGCTGCAAATCAAATTGCACTTAATCTTGCTTCCATGACATATATGGTAGCTCTTGGAGTTGGGGTTGCAGCAATGATAAGAGTCGGAAATCAAAGAGGAATGATGAACTTTATCAAGCTAAGAAAAGTAGCTCTCTCTACATTACTTCTTATAATAATTGTCGATATATTTTTCTGTTTAATATTCCTTATATTTAATGATTACTTGCCACTACTTTACTTAGATCCTGGTAATTCCAATAATCTTTCTGATGTTAACGAAGTACTTCAAATTGCATCAAAACTTCTAATTATTGCTGGAGTTTTTCAATTATTTGATGGTATTCAGGCAGTAGTTTTAGGTGCACTTAGAGGTATGCAAGATGTAAATAAGCCAGCTTTGATTATTTTCCTTTCATACGGCTTAATTGGTTTCCCAACTTCATATTTTTTAGGTTTTTACACCAATCTTTCAGTAATTGGAATATGGATTGGGTTAATGACAGGTCTCTTTTCTTCATCTCTTTTCCTTTTTCTAAGATTTAATTACCTTTCAAAAAAAACAATAAGACTTAATGATTGAGGAAATATTGAAACTAGACTCCAAGTTATTTCTTTACTTAAATAATCTAGGAACATCAAAATTTGATATTCTTTGGATTAGTTTATCCAAAATTGAGGCAAATATTTTGATATACTTATTTTTAATTTTTCTATTTCTTTACATTCAAAAGATTCGTGCTAAATTTTTATATATTTTCTACCTTTTCATTGTTATCGCACTGATGATAACGATTGCTGATCAGGGAGCAAATATTTTTAAAGATTATTTTCAACGTTTAAGGCCATGCTATAATGAATCTATTATGGATTCTTTAAGACTCGTAAAAGAAAATTGTGGAGGAAGATATGGGTTCTTTTCAGCACATGCCTCTAATTCCTTTTCTTTAGCTATTTTTTTTGGTCTTTTATTTATAAATAGAATTAGATATATAATTCTGATAACTATAGTTTATGCATCACTAATTTCGTACAGTAGAATATATCTAGGTGTTCATTATCCAATTGATATTATTGTTGGTAGCTCTTTTGGAACATTTGTAGGTTTTTTTATGTACAGTTTTGTATATCTAAAGTTTTTGAAGTTCTTTGATAAAACTTAACCAAGAGTATTTTACTTTAGATTTTTTAATATTTTGTTTGTAATTGTAATTTTTTTTCTTTTCTAAAGATTCTAAAATTACCGATGATAGATTTTTAGCAGTTTTTTTAAAAATTGCTCCACTTTTATCAATAAGAACAACTTCCTTTAAACCTTCAATGTCAGAAACAACTATGGGAGTATCATAAAAATAGCATAAAGGAGTAATTCCACTTTGACTAGCTTTAATATAAGGTTGAATAATTAAATCACTTGCACATATATAATCTCTTATCATCTTTGAGTCCAAAAACTTATTATTTATTATTATTTTATTATTTAAATTAAGGTCATCTATCAAATTCAAATATTTATCCATTGGCTCATAAAATTCTCCTGCAACTATTAGGATTATATCATTTCTGCTTATAAATTTCATACTTCTTATCAGAGTTTCTAAACCTTTATATTTTCTAACTAAACCAACAAAACTTATATAAGTTTTGTCATCGAGGCCTAAATTAATTTTTGCTGTTTTTTTATCTTTTCGTTTAGGTAGATTTAAATTAATTGGATGGAATAGAGATAAAACTTTTTTATTAGTAGATCTTTTAAGCTGTCCTCCAACATTATCTGACATTGAAACAAATATATCGCATGTATTTAAATAAAAATTGCGTATTAATTTCTCAAATGGAACTTTTTCATGATTATTCCAATTATCAATAAGTCCAATTACTTTTATCTTTTTATTTAAAAATAAACCAATAAAAAAATATGGGAGAGCTAAAATAGGGGACCAGTATCTTAATATTATTGAGTCTGGCATAATTTTATTTGCCATTTTAGATACTTTAATCCAATTAAATGGATTTATAGTATTGATTAGTCTAATTATTTTAAAATTTTGATTATGTACTTCATTACTAAATTGAGATTTACCAGGAAACAAAAAACTAGGATATAAAAGTGAAAAAGTCCAGACTTCAGTATTAACACCGGATTTTGTTAACTCATTACATAATGAATGAGTTGAGTCAGAAATACCACCCCTATATGGATATGCTGCTGAAAATACTAGGAATTTAATTTTATCTTCCTTTGTATTCATAATTTTTTTAAATATACTTTATAAGTCTCCGTATGAGTTCTTTCTTGGAAGATTTGATTTACCCATGAGATATTTGTCAATATGATAAGAAGCCTCTCTACCTTCAGAAATTGCCCAAACAATTAACGATTGTCCTCTTCGACAATCACCTGCAGTAAAAATATTATTTTTTTTGGTTTGATAATTGGAATTTGAAGATATATTTCCACTATTGTCAATATCAATATTAAGAAGATTTGGAAGAACTTTTTCAGGACCAGTAAATCCTAAAGCTAAAATTACCATATCGCACTTCCAAGTTTTATTGGTATTAGGAATTTCTGTAAGTTTTCCTGATACTTTATCAACTTCAACATTAACAGTTTCTAATCCTATTAAGTTATTATTCTTATCTCCTTTAAATCTTTTTGTTAAAATACTCCATTCTCTACTAACACCCTCTTGATGAGATGAAGTTGTCTTGAGGGTGAATGGCCAATATGGCCATGGATTAGATGAATCTCTATTCTTACCTGGTTTATGTGATAATTCAAAATTTACAACACTACTTGCACCATGTCTGTTGCATGTTCCAATACAATCAGAGCCAGTATCTCCTCCTCCTATAACAATTATATTTTTATCTTTTGCATTATATCTATCTAGATGTGCATTTATTTGTTTGTCAACAAACTTATTATTATGAGTTAAAAAATGCATAGCTTGCTCTACTCCGTGTAAATCACTTCCCGGAATATCTAATAAACGTTTTTTAGTAGAACCAGTAGAGATTAGAACTGCATCAAATTTATCATGTAATTCTTCTATTGAAATATCTTCACCAACATTAATATTACATTTAAAATAAACACCTTCTTCTTTCAAGATATTGACTCTTCTATCAATAATATTTTTCTCTAATTTAAAATCAGGTATACCGTATCTTAATAGTCCTCCAATTTTGTTATCTCTCTCAAAAACAGTAATATTATGTCCAGCTGAGTTTAATTGCTGAGAAGCAGCAAGACCAGCAGGTCCAGAACCAATAATAGCAATATTTTTACCTGTTCTAATTTTTGGCTTAACTGGCTTTATCCATCCATTTTTGAAACCTTCTTCTATAATATTTTTTTCAATCAATTCAATTGACACAGGGGGATCAATAATTCCTAGAACACAGGCTGCCTCACATGGAGCAGGACAAAGTCTTCCAGTAAATTCAGGAAAATTATTTGTTGAGTGAAGTACCTCGAGTGCATCTCTCCATTTTTTATTGTAAACTAAGTCATTGAAATCAGGAATCAAATTTCCAAGTGGGCACCCACTATGACAAAATGGTACTCCACAATCCATACATCTTGCTGATTGACTTTCTAATTCGGACTTTTTAATCTCTACTGTAAATTCATTGTAATTTTTTAGTCTTCTTCTTATTGGAAGATACTTTTCATCAATTCTATCAAACTCTTTAAAACCTTTAACTTTTCCCATTTAATTGATAAGTTGATTAATTTTTTCTTCCTTTAACTTTTCCAGAGCAGCTTTATATTCAATAGGCATAATCTTTACAAAGTTTTTCTTTTTTGAATTCCACTTTGATATTATATTTTCAGCTACTTTACTAGCTGTATTTGAATAATGGTTTTTTAATAAGCTATATATTAAATCAGAGTCTTGGCTATCTATCTTTTCAAAGTTTATCATTTCCATATTGAAGTTTTTTTCAGAGAAATTAGGTGTTTTTAGTATATATGCTATTCCTCCACTCATTCCAGCTCCAAAATTTCTACCTATTTCTCCTAATATTAAAACATTTCCTCCTGTCATATATTCACAACCATGATCTCCAACTCCTTCAACAACTGCGTTAGCACCCGAGTTTCTTACACAGAATCGCTCACCAGCAATTCCATTGATGTAAGCCTCACCAGAAGTTGCTCCATATAAAGCAACATTACCTGTAATTATATTTTTATCAGACTCAAAAGTAGATTCTTCAGGTATTTTAATTGATAATGTTGCTCCTGACAGGCTCTTACCAAAATAGTCATTTGTATTTCCAATTACTGTCATTTTTAGACCTTTTACTGCAAATGCACCAAAACTTTGACCTGCAGAGCCTCTAAAATTGATATTAAGAGTATTTTTTGGAAGACCATTAATTCCGTGTAGGATAGAAATTTCATTACTTATTAGAGCACCCACAGATCTATCAGTATTCATAATCTTAAATTCAAAAGAGGATTTTACTTTCTTATTAACTGATAGTTTTGCAGATTCTAATATTTCAAAATCTAGAACACTGTCAAGGTTATGATCCTGTTTTATTGTATTTTTAATTGGAAAACCTTCTTGATTTAATGGTTTGTATAAAACCTTATCTAAATTTAAACCCTTTACTTTGTAATCCTCAAGGCCATCTTTAGGTTTTAATTTTTGTGTTTGACCTATCATTTCATCCACAGTTCTGAATCCAAGATCTGCCATAATTTCTCGTAATTCTTGTGCAACGAAATACATGTAATTAATTACATGTTCGGGTTTACCTTTAAAATTTTTCCTTAAGTCTGGATCTTGAGTTGCTATCCCTACAGGACATGTGTTCAAGTGACAGGCTCTCATCATGATACAGCCTGAAGCTACAAGAGGAGCTGTAGAAAAGCCAAACTCTTCTGCACCTAATAGACATGCTACAGCTACATCCTTACCTGTCTTGAGTTGACCATCACATTCAAGTACAACTCTACTTCTTAAATTATTTACAACTAGTGTTTGTTGTGCTTCAGCAATTCCAAGTTCCCATGGAAGGCCAGCATGTCTTAAAGATGTTAATGGCGATGCTCCAGTTCCACCATCATAACCTGATATAAGAATAACATCAGCTTTTGCCTTAGCAACGCCCGCCGCAATAGTACCAACTCCAACTTCTGAAACTAATTTTACATTAATCCTAGCCTTTCTGTTAGCATTTTTAAGATCAAAAATTAGTTGAGCTAGATCTTCAATTGAGTAGATATCATGATGAGGAGGGGGAGAAATTAATCCTACAAATGGGGTAGAATTTCGAACTTTTGCAATCAGAGGGTTAACCTTTGGTCCAGGTAATTGCCCTCCTTCACCAGGTTTCGCTCCCTGTGCCATTTTAATCTGTATTTCATTAGCATTTGAAAGATAGTATGAGCTTACACCAAATCTACCTGATGCAACTTGTTTTATGGCACTGTTCCTAAGATCTCCATTTTTATCCTTTTTAAACCTATTACTATCCTCACCACCTTCTCCAGAATTACTTTTTCCTCCAATTCGATTCATAGCAATAGCTAGGTTCTCGTGAGCTTCTTTGCTTATGGACCCATAGGACATTGCGCCAGTTTTAAATCTCTTAACTATTTCGGTCCATGGCTCAACTTCTTCGATTGGGATAGGATTGTAATCTACAAATTTTAAAAGACCACGAATTGTCATTAATTGTTCTTCTTGATCGTTTACCAACTGTGAAAACTCTTTGTAAGAAGAGTAGCTTTCCTGTCTAACAGAATTTTGAAGTTTTGATATTGTAATAGGATTAAGCATATGACTTTCACCCTCTCTTCTCCATCTATAATCTCCGCCAGTTTTAATTGAGATAAAGTCTGAAGATGAATTAAAAGCATGCTTAATTCTTTGATTAATTTCTTTTTCAATAACGTAAAGACCAACTCCTTCAATTCTGGTTGGAGTATTTTTAAAATATTTATTAATAAAATTGGTCTTTAATCCAAGTGCTTCAAATATTTGAGAACCTCTGTAGGAATTAAGAGTAGATATACCAATTTTATTCATGACTTTTAATATGCCTTTAGCTGTAGCACTATTAAAGTTTGAGATAGCCTTTTCTTTTGAAATATCTTCTATAAATCCTAAATCATGATGATAATCAATAATCTCATTAACTAAATATGGATTTATTGCACTTGCTCCAAAACCAAATAGCATCGAAAAATGATGAGGTTCTCTTGGCTCAGCAGATTCAATTATAATCCCAAACTTTGATCTTTTCTTCTTTTTAATCATTGTTTGATGTACAAAAGAGCAAGCAAGCAATATTGGTATAGGGGACATTTTCTTAGATACATTTCTGTCACTAAGTATTATTATATTAGTTCCATCATCAACAAACCCTTCTACTTTGCTAACTATATTATCAAGAGCCTCCTCAATGCCATTATGTCCCGACTTAGATTTGTAAAGACAACTAATTGATTTAGATTTGAAATTCTTGTGCTCAATGTATTTAATTTTGTATAAATCTTCATTAGATATTATAGGATTATTAATGTTAAGATTAATACAATGTTCCTGAGTGACCTCAAAAATATTGTGATTATTTCCAATAGACAAACTTGTATCAGTTATGATTTCTTCTCGAATTCCATCAAGTGGTGGATTTGTCACTTGAGCAAAGAGTTGTTTAAAGTAATTGTAAAGTAGTTGAGGCTTTTTTGATAAAACAGCTAAAGGAGTATCTATACCCATAGAACCAATAGATTCCTTGCCAGAGATACTCATAGGAATTATAATCTTCTTAAAATCTTCCTTGGTATATCCAAATATTTTTAATCTTGTTTCAAACTTAATTTTTTCATTAGGTGCTCTATTTCCTGTGTAAGGGACATCTTTTAATTGCAATATGTTATTCTTAACCCACTTCCTGTAAGGTTTTTTAGAAACTATTTGAGATTTTATTTCATCATCATTAACTATTTTCCCTTTTTCCATATCGACCAGAAATATTTTTCCAGGCTCAAGTCTTCCATGTGATAATACATTCTTTGGTTCAATTTCTACAACACCTGTCTCTGAAGACATAACGACATATCCATCTTTTGTAACTGTGTATCTTGATGGTCTTAGACCATTTCTATCAAGAAGTGCGCCAATGTATTTTCCGTCTGTAAATGGAATTGATGCTGGCCCATCCCAAGGCTCCATGATACAGCTATTGTATTCATAGAATGCTTTTTTGTCATCATCCATTGAATTATGTTTTTCCCATGCTTCAGGAACTAACATCATCATCACTTCGGGTAAAGATCTTCCTGTCATTAATAATAGTTCAACAACCATATCCATTGATGCAGAATCTGATTTATTTGGAACGATAATTGGGAGAATATTGGACATCTCTTCCTCAGAAATATTTTTTGACATAAACAATTCCTCCCTAGACCTCATCCTACTTGTATTACCCTTGAAAGTATTTATTTCTCCATTATGACACATATATCTAAATGGTTGAGCAAGATCCCAAGTTGGAAAAGTATTTGTAGAAAATCTTTGATGAACAAGGGCAAGCTTTGTAACTAGTAGCGAGTCTTTAAGATCTACATAAAATCTTTCAATATCTTCTGGTACTAATAAACCTTTATATATAATTGTTTTTGTACTGAGACTTGAAAAATAAAAGTATTCTTTTTCAGATAACTCAGATGAGTAAATTAGGTTTTCTGCAATTTTTCTTGCTTTAAATAATTTAAGATTAAAAACAGACTCATCTACTTCCTTATTCTTAGCACTTATAAATACCTGTTTTATTTCAGGCTGTGACTTGCTTGCAATCGAACCAACAACTTTAGAATCAACAGGAACATTTCTCCATCCTAAAATTTTCAAGTTTTGTCTATTAATTTCATTTTCAAAAACTTTAATACAGTGGTTTGATTGATTTGCATTTTTTGGTAAAAAAACCATACCAACAGCATAATCATTAGGTTGTGGAAGGGAAAAATCACATTTTTTGACAAAAAAACTGTGAGGAATCTCAATTAATATACCTGCTCCATCACCTGTTCTTCCATCAGAGCTGACAGCACCCCTATGCTCTAAGCATGAAAGTATATTGAGAGCTTTGCCTATAATGTTATTTGTTCTTTCACCATTTAGACTACATATAAATCCAGCTCCACAGTTATCATGTTCAAATTCAGACAAATAAAGTCCTTGATCTTTTAATTTCATAGGTAACTAACAAAATTATAATTATGATTTTGAGATGAAAATCATAAACATGTAAATCAAATATGTAAAAATTTTATTTACCATATTTACAAAAAAAGGTTAAAAAAAATATCATATTGATATTTTTCAGAAGATAAATTAAAAATATTTTTATGGAGATTTAACTATTTATGGACCATTCATCAGTTAAGAGTAATCTTTCAGCCTGTTTAAATTTCATGGTCTTTATCTCACCAGTATGATTATTTTTAATATCTACTTTTTCATTTCTTCCAATCTTTGGAACTTCTCTTGTAATTGTCTCAACTTTCTGGTTTTGTTGACTTGCGCTTGCACCAACTCTTCTTGCTCTTTCAGCTAATTGGTCACTATTAAGGCTCTCTTCTTTTGAAGTTTGATAATTATTATTGCTTGATAAGCTTTTTGAAGCATCTTTGATATTATTTTGATTATTTGGTAGATTAGATTTAAATAAAAATGATAATAATTCTTTGTTTAGTATATGAATCATTGATTTAAATAACTCATATGCTTCAAATTTATATATTAGCAATGGGTCTTTTTGCTCATGAACTGCTAACTGAACAGATTGTTTTAATTCATCCATTTTTCTTAAATGGTTTTTCCACTTCTCATCAATTATAGCAAGAGAAATATTTTTTTCAAAATCATAAATTAGATTGTCTCCATTAGAATCAAATGCTTTTTTTAGATCAGTTACAATATTAATAACCTTTTTACCGTCAGTAAAAGGAACGACAATTCTCTTGTAAGAGTTTGCTTTATTTTCATAAACATTTTTAATTACAGGAAGTGCCAAGGCTCTATTTAATTCTTTTTTATTGATATAAAACTTGTTTAATTCTTTGTAAAGCGAGTCAATCAGATCTTCTTCGTTTGATTCAATGAATTCATTCTCATTAATTGGAGAAGTCATTGAAAATGTTGTTATAAGTTCAAACTCAAAGTTTTTAAAATTGTTTGTAGCTCTATTATCTCTTACAATCTCTTCTATTGTATCAAACATTATATTCGAAATATCAATTTGAAGTCTATCTCCTTCAAGAGCATTTTTTCTTAAAGTGTAAATTATATTCCTTTGAGAATTCATTACATCATCATACTCAAGAAGCCTTTTTCTAATACCAAAGTTGTTCTCTTCGACTTTTTTCTGTGCTCTTTCAATTGATTTAGTAACCATCGGATGTTGAATATTTTCTCCATCTTTTAGTCCCATTCTATCCATTATATTTGAAACTCTATCTTGACCAAATAATCTCATTAAATTGTCCTCAAAAGAAACATAAAATTGAGAACTACCAGGATCTCCTTGTCTTCCTGATCTACCTCTAAGCTGTCTATCTACTCTTCGTGAATCATGTCTTTCAGTTCCAATAATTGCAAGTCCACCTGCATTAATTACATCTTTACTTAGTTTAATATCAGTTCCTCTACCAGCCATATTCGTTGCAATTGTTACAACCCCAGGTTTTCCAGCTTCAGCAACTATGTCAGCTTCTTTTTTATGTAGTTTGGCGTTAAGAACATTGTGATTTACATTGGCCCTATTTAGCATTTTACTTAATAATTCTGAAATTTCAACAGAAGTAGTACCAATTAATACTGGTCTTTTATTGTATCTAAGATCAATAACCTCCTCAATTATCGCATTATATTTTTCTCTTTTAGATTTGTAAATTAAATCATCCTGATCTTTTCTAGCTACAGGTTTATTAGTTGGAATCTCAGTTACATCAAGCTTGTAAATTTCCCAGAATTCTCCTGCCTCTGTAACTGCAGTTCCAGTCATTCCAGAAAGTTTAGAATATAATCTAAAATAGTTTTGAAGTGTAATTGTAGCAAAAGTCTGAGTAGCTGCTTCAATTTTTACATTTTCTTTTGCTTCAATTGCCTGATGAAGTCCGTCTGAGTATCTTCTTCCATCCATTATTCTTCCAGTCTGCTCATCAACTATCATTACTTTGTTTTCTACAACAACATATTCCACATCTTTCTCAAACAAAGTAAAAGCCTTAAGTAATTGATTAATACTATGAATTCTCTCACTTTTTATATTGAAATCATTGTATATGTCATTCTTCTCATTAGCTTCATCTTCTGGAGATAAACCTTTACTTTCTATTAAAGAAATTTCAGTTGAAATATTGGGCATTACAAAAAAGTCTTTATCATCAAGATCCTCAGAAAGTGTATTAATACCCTTATCTGTTAGTTCAATTTGATTGTTTTTTTCATCAATTGTAAAGAAAAGTTCCTCATCAATTTGATGCATTTCTCTGTTATTGTCCTGCATAAAAAAATTCTCAGTTTTTTGAAGTGTCTGTTTTACACCTTCTTCACTTAAAAATTTAATCAATGCTTTATTCTTTGGTAGTCCTCTAAAAACTCTATAAAGTAGAAAACCGCCTCTATCTTTATCTAAATCTCTAATAAGATCCTTTGCCTCAGATAGAATACTAGTTAAGTAAGTCCTCTGTAAAGAAACTAATCTTTGGATTTTGGGTTTTAGATTGTCAAACTCGTGTCTATCCCCGTCTTTAGTTGGACCAGAAATAATAAGTGGTGTTCTCGCATCATCAATAAGAACAGAGTCTACCTCATCAATTATAGCATAATTATGCTTTCTTTGAACAACATCATCAAGTGAATGAGACATATTGTCTCTTAGATAATCAAAACCAAATTCATTGTTTGTTCCATAGGTAATATCAGCTTCGTAAGCTCTTTTCCTCTCTGGAGAATTTGGTTTATGATAATCAATACAATCAATCCTTAAGCCGTGAAATTCAAGTATGGGTCCCATCCATGCACTATCACGTTTAGCAAGGTAATCATTTACAGTAACCAAATGAACTCCATCTCCAGTCAGAGCATTTAAGTAAATTGGTAATGTGGATACCAGTGTTTTACCCTCACCAGTCTGCATCTCACCGATTTTTCCTTGATGAAGAACAATTCCTCCAATAAGTTGAACATCGTAGTGAATCATGTCCCAGACAACATTCTTACCTGCGGCATCCCAATTATTTTTCCAAATAGCTTTATCGTTCTCAATTTTAGCATAAGAATTTTTTGATGCAATTTCTTTATCAAAATCAAAGGCATTTACTTTAATTTCTTCATTTTCAAAAAATCTCCTAGCAGTCTCCTTTACAACGGCGAATGCTTTTGGTAACAATTTGTCTAAAAGATCAGATTTTTGTTTAGTTAAATCATTTTTTAAAGATTCAATCTGTATAAATATTTCTTCTTTTTCATTATTAGAAAGGTCATTTGAAAGTTGATCATTTAAATTAGAGATTGAGTTATTTAACTCTTTAGTTTCATCTGAAATCAGTTTTTTAAACTCGATAGTTTTATTTCTTAACTGATCATTAGAAATTGTGGAAATTTTATTAAAATAATTATTGATTTCATCAACTAAAGGTGTAAGTTTTTTTAAATCCTTCCCAGATTTGTCACCAAGAAACACTTTTAGTACGGAGTTTAAAAATGACATAATATCTTTTTTTCAAATTTATTTAAAAATTACCAATAAATATTAATAAATGAGTTTAATACTCATCTTCATTCCAAAGGTAATCTTCTTCAGTAGGGTAGTCAGGCCAAATCTCTTCAATTGATTCATAAACGTCGCCCTCATCTTCAAGGGACTGAAGATTTTCAACTACTTCAAGAGGTGCTCCAGTTCTAATTGAAAAATCGATAAGTTCGTCCTTAGAGGCTGGCCAAGGAGCATCACTTAAATAAGAGGCTAATTCTAATGTCCAATACATAAGACTTATTTTCTGCAAAAATATATTATATGTTCAGAATACCAAAGAATTTTTATTCTTTTACTTTTGAAAATGAAAGAAGTAATAAAAGAACTGATATCAGGATAGATAATCTAGCGATATAATCTCCATTTTTACTATAAAAAGTTCTCTTACTAATTGTATATCCGCTTCCACTTATTACACCTTTCTCATCAAAAGGTAATATGGTTTTATATTCCCCTATTTCATTTATTATTGCAGAAACACCAGAGTTTGCACTTCTAATTACAAATCTCCTATTTTCTATTGCTCTTAGTCTTGCATAACTAAGAAGATGCCTATGCCCTGGTGTATTAAACCACCAAGCATCGTTTGTAATAATAGTTATGAAGTTTGCACCTAAATCCACATATTTAGCAACATACTCTCCATAAATTGTCTCATAACAGACTACAGGAATTGTCTTTAAATCTTTATTAGAGTGCTCAAATATTTTCCTTTCAGAATCATGTTGAGTTCCTTTTGAAACTGTAGTTCCACCCATATCAATCATTACGGTTCCGATAATTGGTTCTAAAAATGATTTAAAAGGCATGAATTCACTTCCAACAACTAATTTAGATTTATGATTATATTCAAAACCTTTAAGTGCCGAAAAGTTTATAGAGGAATTGTAATAATCAATCCATAGATTATCTTGAACAAAATTTGCTGATTTTGAAGGTTTATCAATTGAATTTTGATATAGTTTAAAGAACTGAATTCCTGAAATTAAATTAGTGTTTTCATACTTTCTTAAATAATTAAATATACTATCGTACAGTTTTGTATATTGAAAATAATCTACATTTTCTCCATAGCCTTCAGAAAAATATGTTTCAGGAGCAATCACAAAATCATATTTTGTTGATTCAAGTTCTTTGTTTGTCAGATCTTTGAAAATTTTAAAATAATCAAGATTATCTGTAGAATTGTTGTAATTGTCATCCCATGGGTCTATTTTTGGTTGAGTTATAAGAACCTTAAATTCTTCTCCCAAATTAATATTAGGTTTTACAATTCCTGAAATTAAAATTGGTGAAAGTATTAAAATTACTCTCGGAATAACTCTAATATAAAATCTTCTAGGATCTTTAAAAATAGAGTATCTTCTAATGTGATGAAACAACAAAAAATTAGAACATAATACCCAAAGACTTCCTCCAAATACACCTGTGTATTCATACCATTGAATCCAATTAATCCTTTCAGAGAAAACATTTCCAAGATTTAACCATGGCCAAGATAAATCCCAGTTTAAATGAAATTTCTCAAATGAAATCCAAAATGTAATTAAAAAAAGTGTTCCAGCTTTTAAATCAATTTTTCTTTTAACTCTAGAGTACAATAAAAATATTATGGAATAAAAAGAAGAGTTAGCAAAATTTGCAAATATAGCACCTGGTAGGGTTGTATGAACAATCCACCAAGTAGTAGCAATATTCCATGTAAGGAAAGCAACATATGAATAGAAAAATAACCTAAGATTTTTTTTTCCTAAATTATCATTGCTAATAATGTCCTCCACTAAAAGTATAGGTATCAAGCTAACGAAAATCAATGGAGTTATTCCATTAACTGGCCAGGAGCTTGCTAATAACAACCCACTAATTAATGAAAAACCAAGAAGTCTACTCACTTTTGAAGTTTAATAGGTTTAACAATCTAATATTACAATTTTTTTATAAATTGAGCGCCATTACTATCATGATTAAATCTGTTGTACCTAATTTTATAACATTACTTAACCTAGTATGCGGCTGTTTCTCTGTTGCATTTGCATTTCAATTTCAATTTGATGCAGTTTTAATTTTAGTATTGTTTGGCGTATTTCTAGACTATCTAGATGGTCTTACAGCAAGAATCCTAAATGCTGAATCAAATTTTGGGAAACAATTAGACTCATTATCTGATATTATTACTAGTGGGGTTGTTCCAGGGATTGTTGTCTATCAAATGTTTAAGTTATCTGGCAATAGAGTCATTGATTTTGATTTAAATGCTTATTTATTACCTATACTTGATTTAGACCTAGTATTTTCTATTTCTCCTATTGCATTTATTGCTTTTATAATAACAGTTGGCTCAGCTGTTAGACTTGCTAAATTTAATACTATAGATTACACCGATGAATTTGAGGGGCTTCCAACACCGGCAAATGCACTTTTTTTTGTTTCATTACCAATCCTTATGGATCATGTATACTTAGCAGATTCCAAACAATACCTTTTAAACAACACTACTTTAATTATTTTAACTATATCTAGTGTTATTCTTATGAATGTACCATTTAGGCTTTTCTCATTAAGACTATCACTCAGAAAATATGACTATAATATTTTTAAAATTATGACTATTGCTTTATCAATACCAATAATTTTATTTTTTGGTCTTGGGGGGTTTTCTTTGATTATTATCCTTTATCTTTTTTTAAATGTAATTAGAAATTTATGGTCCTTAATTTAATTAGAAATCAATTTTTTTCTTTTAAATTCGAAATTTTTGCCTAAGTAAACTTTTCTAACCATTTCATCTTTGGCTAAATCTTCAGGGATTCCCTCTTTTAGAATTTTTCCTTCAAACATGAGATACGTTCTATCAGTTATTGCTAGAGTCTCCTGAACATTATGATCTGTAATAAGTATTCCTATATTTTTATTTTTCAAAACTGAAATTATTGATTGAATATCTTCAACTGCAATAGGATCAACCCCAGCAAATGGTTCATCCAATAACAGAAATTTTGGATCATTAGCTAGTGCTCTTGCAATTTCAGTTCTTCTTCTTTCACCTCCAGATAAAAGATCACCTCTATTTTTCCTTATATTAATTAAACCAAATTCCTCCATCAATTGCTCCGACTTCATTTTTTGTTCTTTCTTTGATAAATCTGAGAATTCTAAAACACCTAGTATATTATCTTCAATAGAGAGTTTTCTAAAAACAGATTCTTCCTGAGCTAAATATCCAATTCCTCTTTGAGATCTCTGATACATCGGATAATTTGAGATAATTTCATTATCTAAAAATATATTTCCATCTTCAGGCTTAATAATTCCTACAATCATGTAAAAAGATGTTGTTTTACCGGCACCATTAGGACCTAGTAAACCTACAATTTCTCCCTGATTTACTTCAATTGAAATATTATCAACCACTCTTCTTCCTTTGTAAGATTTTGAAATTTCTTTTGCCTTTAATATCATGGTAATAATATTAAGTATTTAATTTTTTATATCCAATTTTTGATATTATAATGCTTATTTCATATAAAACTAAAATAGGAATACTTACAATAATTTGACTAGCAATGTCTGGAGGAGTAATTATTGCAGAAAGACTCAAAACAATTACTAAGGCAAATTTTCTATTTCTCCTTAGAAAATCTGGTGTAACAAGTCCAACCTTTGTAAGATAATGAATAATTATAGGAAGCTCAAAAATTAAACCTGAGGCAAGTACTGAGGCTCTAAGAAGACCTATGTAGCTATTTAAATCAAAATCATTAAATACCTCGGAACTTATGGTATAATTCCCTAAAAAATTTATTGAAAGAGGAGTAACAATGTAGTATCCAAATAAAACACCAATAAAGAATAATGTTGATGAAATAAAAATAAAACCTCTTGCCCCTTCCTTTTCTTTCTTATAAAGTCCAGGGCTAATAAACTTCCAAAACTCATATACTACATATGGAAATGCAAGAATAAATCCCGCAAGTATGGACGTCCAAAGATGAGCAGAAAATTGTCCAGAAACTGTCCTGCTCTGAACCCTAAATGGTAGTTCCTCAAAGCAGAAGGCATCGCCTCCAATTGATTGTGAAATTGAGCAGAAGACCTGATAACTTATAAAGTCCCCTTTTTTCGGTCCAAAAATTATTTGATCAAAAATAATATCCTTAGCTAAAAATGCTATTACTGCAACTAATAAAACAGATATAGTTGATCTTATAATGTGCCATCTTAATTCCTCAAGATGATCTAAAAATGACATATCTCTGGAAGGGCTACTCATAACTAATACCTTGTTTTAAAATATCTAGTATATGTACAACGCCTATATATACTTGTTCATCATTAGTTACTAGTACTTGACTTATATTGTTTTTCTTCATTACACCCAAGGCTTCGAATGCTAAGGTATTTTTACTTAAAACTTTTGGATTTTTGTTCATCAAATCAGAGGACAATACTTCATCTATTTTATGTTTCTTTTCAATAATTCTCCTAATATCACCATCGGTTATTATTCCAATTATTTTGTCAGAGTCAATTACAGCGGTTGCACCATACATATTTGATGAAATTTCATCAATAATCTCAAAAAAAGTAGATGAGAGCTCAACCGCAGGAATTCTATTAGGATCTATTAAATTATTAAGTTTTAAACTTAGCTTCTTTCCTAAGTTTCCAGATGGATGATAGTTACTAAAGTCACTTGGGCTAAAACCTTTAATCTTTTGCAAAGTCATAGCTATAGCATCCCCAATCGCTAGGTGGCATGAAGAACTAGTAGTAGGAGCAAGATTATTATGACATGCTTCTCTATCAATTTCTGTATGAATAAACATATCAGACAATTTATACAGCAATGAATCTTTTATACATGAAATTCCGATTAACTGAATCCCTGCATTTTTTAGATAAATCGATAGAGATTCTATTTCAACTGATTGTCCACTTTTTGATATACAAATTACAATATCATTTTTTCCAATAACCCCAATATCTCCATGTAGTGCTTCTCCTAAATGTAAAAAAATTGATTTTGACCCTGTTGAATTAAGAGTAGCGGAAATCTTCATTCCAATAATTGCACTTTTACCAATGCCAGTAATAACTATTTTGCCATTACAAACTTTTAATGTGTTTATAATTTTACAAAAGTTTGAATCTATAACTTTAGAAAGATTCGAAATAGATTTAGACTCCAAAACAATTGTATCTAGAGCAATTTTTTTTATTATCTGTTGATTAGCCAAAATGGGAAATTTATTTTAAATTGTATATATAGCAAATTTAAGCAATTTGAAAAAAATAAAGTTTGAATAGTCTAAAGAACCAATTAAAAGAAAAATTTGGTTTTACAACCTTTAAAAATTTACAAGAACCAATAATTAATAATCTTCTTAATGGAAATGACTCTTTTGTTATAATGCCAACAGGAGGAGGTAAATCTCTATGCTATCAATTGCCCGCTATGATACTAGATGGAACAGCTCTAGTAGTCTCCCCTTTGATTGCTTTAATGAAGAATCAAGTTGATTTGATTCGTGCTAATAATACAAAAGATTCAATTGCACATGTTTTAAATTCAACATTAAATAAATATGAAATTGAAAAAGTCAAAAATGACGTACTGACAAAAGAAACAAAGTTACTATTTGTTGCCCCAGAAACACTATCGAAGATAGATACCATTGAATTTCTAAAAAAGACAAATATATCATTTCTAGCTATTGATGAGGCTCACTGTATATCTGAATGGGGACATGATTTTAGACCAGAATATAGAAAGATAAGAGATATAATTGATCAAATTAATTCTAATATAAAGATTATTGCTCTGACAGCAACAGCAACACCTAAAGTTCAAGATGATATAACAAAGAATCTAAAAATTGATAATTCAAAAATATTTAAGTCATCATTTAATCGACACAATTTATATTATGAAGTAAGAGCAAAAAATAATAATACGGATATTGACCTTCTAAAATTTATAAAGTCAAATCAAAATGAGTCCGGAATAATCTACTGTTTATCTAGAAAAAATGTTGAGGAACTATCCCAACTGCTAAATATGAACGGTGTCAAAAGTTTGCCATATCATGCAGGGCTTGAGAAGAAAATTAGAGAAGAGAATCAAGATAAGTTTTTAAAAGATGAATGTGATGTTGTAGTAGCTACTATAGCTTTTGGAATGGGTATTGATAAACCAGATGTCAGATATGTGGTTCATTACAATGTGCCAAAAAGTATTGAAGGTTATTACCAAGAGACAGGAAGAGCAGGAAGAGATGGTGGAAAAGGTCATTGCCTTATGTATTATTCTTACAAGGATGTTGAAAAATTAGAAAAACTTTTATCTAAGAAGAAATCATCAGAGAGAAACATTGGTGTTATGCTGCTTAAAGAAGTCTCTGCCTACGCAGAATCATCTATTTCAAGAAGAAAATATTTACTTAGTTACTTTGGGGAAAAATATGATCCAAACATCAATGATGATAATAAAATGGATGATAATTCAAATAGCGAAAAAGAGAAAATAAATGTAAAAGATCAATTATTGTTTTTACTCAAAAATCATTTCTCTAACAATAAAAAAGTTCAAATTAGAGAGATCATAAAAAATTTACCTTTTGATGAAAAAAATGGAATTGATGAAAAGTTTTGGAGAACAATTATTACTTATTCAATTGTTGAAGGTATTCTCGAGAAAGATATCTCTGACATTACCTATGTTAAAATCTCTAATTCTGGAGAAGAATTTATTTCAAATCCAAAAGAATTTTATGTATCAAAGGATAATGATTTTAGTAAGACTAAAAAAATTGAAAACCAGTCGGTTAAAGCATCAGTAATTGACAATGATTTATTAAATAAATTAAAAATTCTTAGAAAAGAAATTGCTAAAAGCCAATCACTACCTCCATATGCAATATTTCAAGAGTTTTCGCTCGAAGATATGACATTTAAATATCCTGAGACAATTGACGAATTTAAAAATATTAATGGTGTGGGAGAGGGTAAGGTCAATAAATTTGGCTCTCAATTTACAGAACTTATTAAAAAACACATCCAGGAAAATGATATTACAAAATCAGATGAGATTGTTTTAAGAACCTCAGGATTAAAATCATCAAACAAACTTTCATTGATTCAAAATGTAGATAAAAAAATACCACTTGATGAAATAAGTGTATCTCGTGGTATTGAATTCAATGTTTTATTATCAGAACTTGAAAGTATTGTTTTCTCTGGAACAAAACTAAATATTGATTATTATGTAGATGATATTCTTGATGAAGATCAACAAGAGGAACTTCATGAATATTTTCTTGAGAGTGAAAGTGAGGATATATCAGATGCACTCAAAGAGTTTGACGGAGAATATGATGAAGAGGAACTTAGAATTTTCAGAGTAAAATTTCTAAGCGATGTCTCATAGACTACATTATATTTGAGTGAAAAAGCATATTAAGTAGAATCCTGTTAGTCCCAAACCAGAACGCTCTAAAGTTTGTATTGTCTGTCATTAACAAGATTTTGCCTTTCCCTTTTCTAACTAATTTAAATGGCGAAGATTTCTTAATTAAGGAAAGATTTTCCTCAGAAACATATCCACTCATTAACGAATTATTACTATATAATATAGGATTATTAAAGCTTTGTTCATCTTTAGCCATGTATACATTAGAATTTCTAAATAGAGGTAGACTGCTTGACTCAATTCCATAGTTAATTGGGTGGCTTTTATCAATGATAGATTTAAATATTGCTCCTCCTGTCTCTTGTGCACCATAGAATGCCTCTCTCTCATCAAAAGCTACATTTTCGGCTACTAAATCATAAGATAATAATTTAATTTCATTAATGTTATTAGATACCCAACGAATAGAATTCCTATAAGCAATTAAGTTTCCACCGCTATTTACATATTCTTCTATTTGGTTTGAATTAATCATATTACCATTATAATCTGGTAAAATAACATGAGAATATTTATCTAGGTCAATATATCCTAAATTACCAACATCAAGTTTTGTAATAGGAATATTGTATCTAGTATCTAGTAGGTGCCAAATTTCTCCTGCATCGTAGCTTCTAACTCCATCGCCAACAATCAGAGCAATTTTTGGTTGTTTAACAATAATAAAATAATCTGATCCTAAATCGATACCATCTGTTATCCCAGTAGGTTGTGATTCAAAACGAATACTATAATTTTTTGAAATTTCATTTAACAAATCATATATTTTATCAGAGTTTAGTTTTTGATTTTGAACTTGTATCATGTAGGTTCCATAATCATATTTTTTGCCATTTATTGAGAATTCTCTTGTTGCAGTCTTGACTCTTAGACCATGATCTAAAATTTTATAAATAGCGGCTTGAGTATAATACTCGTGAGGTTCAAAAATATATGCATATTCAGATTTTGAATCAACAAAGCCATTAGGTTTAGTTAAATCATCAACTTGATCATCTATTAATTTTGAAATTTTAGTTTCACTTAAACCATCTGTATAATCATATTTAACATTGAAGGCTAGAGGAAATGTCCATGCTGAAACATCATAAAAAAGGCTATCTTTAAATTTAGTCTGGGTATCAAACATACCTTTGATAAGTGTCCTTTTTGGTTGATTCATAGGGATTATATAACTATTATCTTTTGAGTATTTATTCCCATTAATTACTATATCCTCTGATATATTATTAAACTCAATTTTGTGACTGTTAAGAACATCTGCAAGATGATAGACTGTTGACTTATCCTTAGATTTTCCAAATATAATATTTTCACTTTTTCTTGGATTTAGATCAACTTGATCATCAAAAAAATCCTTCATATAATTTAGCAGTTTAACTCTCATGCTTTTTGCAGCATTAAGGGTTGAAAATGCTGCAGTAAGTTGATTTCGTATTGTGAATGGAAATGTAAGAATTCCATTTACGCTTTCTTGAATATGACCTCTTGAACTTCCTTGTTCAAATAAAATTCCAATACCTCCATTTATATCTGGATAAGATGATCCTTTACCAAAATAAAAATCGTCATAATCTTCCTCTGAATAATAAAGGGATCCTATTTTGTTAAGTGCATCTTCATGATAAGTAGCAATTTCTTTAGTTAGTTCTTGATTAAGGTCTGAAATTAATGGATTCTTTCTTTCTGGAACTCCTGGTTGAAAGAAAAAAGATGAGTTAGTGCCCATTTCATGATGATCAGTCATAATATTAGGTAACCATTCAGTGTAAGTTTGAATTTTAAAATTACTTTCTATTAATTGATTAGGTAAATAGTCTCTATTTAAATCAAACCAATAATGATTAGTCCTTGCTCTAGGCCAATACTGATTGTATTCTCTGTCATTGCTGTCAGGATTTAAACTTTGATTCTTGTTGCTGTTTGCCCATTGAGAGAAACGTTGAAGTCCATCGGGATTAAGGCTTGGATCTAATAAAATTACAACATCGTTCAGTAGTTCCTTTGTTTCATCTGAACTACTTGCTAAAAGATGGTAAATAAGAGGAAGGCTTGCATTAGTTCCGCTTGGTTCATCTCCATGTACAGAAAATCCTTGATAAACAACTATAGGCATATTAGTTACGTCTACAGATCTATTTTTTGAGTTTGATAATTCCAAATGATTTTTTCGAATTTCCTCGAGACGTGAGTGATTTTGTTCACTGGTTATAATTAGTAACCATGAAGTCCTATTTTCATATGTTTTTCCTCTATTGACTAATTTTACTCTTTTAGAATTCTTTGATACCTCTTGAATGTAATGACTCAATTTATCATGACTTACATGAAGCTCTCCAACTTGATGTCCGATTACACTTTCTGGTGTTGGTATTGATTGATTATAATTACTTGTATCACCTAAATAATAATCAAGATTAACTTGTGAATTTAGGCAAAATAATGGGGCTAGTAGAAATAGAATTTTTTTCATGTTGGTTTTTTAAAATTTGTATTTATTCATCGTCGCTTTCAAAATCAACATCTGCAAAGTCTTTCTCCTCTTCTTTTTCGTTATTCTCTTCAGTTGATTCAGATTCAACCTTCATTTCTTTTTTCTTATCAAAATCTTTATCATGCTTTTCACTTATAACCTCTTCACCCTTATTCTTAATAATAAAGTCACAAGTCTCTTTAAGCGAAGAATTAAATTCAGCAAAGTCCTCTTTATAAAGATAAATTTTATGTTTTTTGTAGTAGAAAGTTCCATCTTCATTAGTGAATTTTTTACTTTCAGTAATTGTTAAATAATAATCACCAGCTTTAGTTTCTCTTACATCAAAAAAATAAGTTCTTCTTCCAGCTCTTAATGCATTTGAAAATATTTCCTCAGCATTGTAATCGTTTTGATTTTGCATAATTTTTTATTTTAACCAAATATAATCAAATCTACTCATTAATCTCACTGTTTTGCTTGAGGTATAGATCCTTATAATATCCGTCATTTTTAACTAATTCATTGTGGATTCCACTTTGAATTATTTTTCCATTATCTAGTACAATAATATTATCAGCATCCTTAACACATGAAACTCTGTGGCTAATTATTATTAGTGTCTTTTTTTGAAGATTATTTTTTAAATTTTTAAGAATTCTATCCTCAGTATCTGAGTCCAAATTGGAAAAACAATCATCAAATAAATATATTTCAGAATCTTTAATAAATGACCTTGCAATGGAAATTCTTTGAGCTTGACCTCCAGACAATGTTACACCTCTTTCACCCAAGATGGTATCATAACCATTTTCAAATTTCCTAATTTCAAGATCAATTTGTGCTAGTTTAGCTGCATCAATTATTTCACCCATTGATGAGTTTGGGTTACCAAACTCAATATTTTTTTGTATGCTTTCAGAGAATAAAAAATTATCTTGTGGGACATAGCTAATTAAACTTCTTAATTCGCTTATCTCAATAGACTTTAAATTTTTATCACCAATCAAAATATCTCCCTTTAGAGGGTCATATATTCTTGAAATTAAATCCACTAATGATGTTTTTCCAGACCCTATCTTTCCAACAATACCTAATACTTTACCAGATTTAATTTTAAGATTAAATGACTTAAAAATTTCTATTCCTGTTTGATCATATTTGAAATCAACATTTTTGAAGGTAATATCCTTATTTTTAATTTTCCCCAATCTAGTCTTTCCATTTTGTAATGAGGTTTTTGAGTCTAAAAACTCATTTATTCTTTTTTGAGAAGCTTCTGCCTGTTTTAATATTGATGTAACCCAACCTACTAGAGTCACTGGCCAAGTCAACATATTTACATAAATAATAAATTCAGCAATTACTCCAATTTCAATATTACCATCAACAAATTCTTTACCACCTATGTAAATAACAATTAAATTACTTAACCCAATTAAGAAAAGTATAATTGGAAAAAACCAAGCTTGGATTTTTGCAAGACTCAAGCTATTTTTAAAACTATTAAGTGCATATTTATCGAACTTATTTAAAATAATGTTTTGAATGTTAAATGATTTCAATACAGATATTCCACTGAAACTTTCTTGAGAATATGTTGAAAGATCCGAAAGACTTTCTTGAACTAAAGTACTCTTCTTATTGATAAGATTACTTATTCTGTAGATAAAAACTGACAAAATAGGTAAAGGAATTAAACTGAAAATTGTAAGTTTTGGAGCAACACTGTACATGTAAAATATTATAATTATAAATAGCACTATAGCATTGGTTCCATACATCAACACTGGACCATAGTACATTCTCACCTTACTGACATCTTCACTAATTCTGTTCATCAAATCTCCTGTCCTATTCTTTTTATAAAATACTTGATCAAGCGATTGATAATGGGAGAAAATTTCATTTTTAACATCAAATTCTATGAATCTTGAAACATTAATTATTGTTTGTCTCATTAAGAATGTAAAGAAACCAGAAATAAGAGATGCTCCTATAATCAAAACTATATTAAAAAAAAGAACATCTTTAAGTTCATTCGAAGAAATATTACTTAAGCTGAGATAATTTTCAATTGTTGTCATTGAATCTCCAACAAGTCTAGGAGTAACTAGAGAAAACACTCTTGATATTATTGTAATAAGCAAACCGAGTAGAAGCTTACCTTTATACTTTAGAAGAAATTTATTTAATCTCTTTAATTCTCTCATCCTCAAAGACAAATATAAACTTTATTAATTCTATTAAATTTTAATTATATCCTAATTATTGACTAATTTTGATTTAGTTCTTTAGAGATGTTAAACAGAAGACATATTCGTACTTTAGTCATTCAATCTGTATACTCAAATTCAATAGAGTTAATAGACAGTAAATCTTTAAAAACATACATAAGTAAAAGTTCTTCAACCTCAATAGATCTTCTCTATTGTGTAATTGATCTTATCAAGGAGATTAATATTCACTTTAATAATCTTGAGTCTAAAAAGTTTAGTTGTTCATTCATAAGCAAGAATCCATATTTTTTCTTTTTTAACAAATTAAGTCCAAAGAATTTTAAGAGAAATAATCTAATTAATTGGGATTTAAACTTAAACTACATTATTGAGTTTCAGGATGATTTAATTCAATTAAATAAAAAATATATTGATTCTGGCAGTAATGATAATCTAGGCTTTTTTATTGAATCTTATTCAAACGTAATTGCTCAATCTAATCTTCTAAATGATTTTTTTGAGGATCAAAATATAAATTGGGTTAATGATCTCCCATATGTAAATTCATTTATTATAAATAATATTGAAAAGGTTGATACTCAAAATATAGACTCATTCAGCCTCCCTAATTTACATGACTATCAAGATGAAATTGAATTTGGTCAAGAGCTTCTTAGCCAAGTTATAAGAGAGTATGATAATTTAAAAGAACATCTTGTTGGAAGAACACCTAATTGGGAGTCAGACAGAATAGCAAAAATTGATCATATAATATTAATTACATCAATTGCTGAACTTTTATATTTTCCTTCAATACCAACTAAAGTATCCTTAAATGAGTATATAGAAATTGCTAAAGAGTTTTCGTCTCCAAGCTCTGGAAAGTTTGTCAATGGTGTCATTGATAATATTGTGAAAGATTTAACTAATAAAGGTCTAATCGTAAAAAAAGGACGAGGTCTTGTATCGTAAATTTTACTAATTTTAACAAAAATATTAAATGATATATTTAAGAAATTTTTTAACCTTTATAATTCTCTCTTTTTTCTTTTTTGCTTGTGACGAAAGTGCATCAAGTAAAATAAAACTTGATAATAAACCAATTATTCAAAAAGAATCAAATTATGCTGAGATAACTTTTGATAGAGTTTTTCATGATTTTGGGATGGTTAGCGAAGGAGAGATTGTAAAGACAATCTTTAAATTTACAAATACTAGTGAAAATGACTTATATATTGTAGATGCTCTTGGAAGTTGCGGGTGCACTGTACCTAAATATCCAAAAAATGTTCCAATTAAACCTGGTGAAACAGGGGAAATTGAAGTAAATTTTGACACAAATGGTAGACCTGATTTACAGCAAAAGATGGTAAAAGTTTCAGCTAATACATCTAGTGGTGGACAACTTTTAAGAATTCAAGCATTTGTTGAACCAAAAATAAACTAAATATGGAATCTCAATTCCCTTACTTACTTCTTGCAGCTCTTGTCTTTTTATTTTTCATAATAATTCCTTCTTTTAGGAGAAGCAGTAAAGAGAAAAAGTTTCTAAAAAATCTAAAAAAAGGCGACAGAATTGTAACAACTTCAGGTGTTCATGCGCGAATTAATGACTTTGATATAAAAAGTACTACTTGTATTATAGAAACAATGGCTGGTAAGTTAAAAATTGAAAAATCTGCTATTTCAATCGAACTATCATCTAATTTAAAAACTTAATGTATAAAATATTAAGAAATTTCCTCTTCCTTTTTGATGCAGAGTTGATCCATGAGTTCTCAGTAAAATTCATTAAAATATTTTTTAATATTCCTCTAACTAAAACAATTATCAGAAGACTCTTTGTTGTTAATGATTGTAGCTTAGAAAAAAAACTTCTTGGATTAACATTTAAAAACCCGGTTGGTCTTGCTGCTGGCTTTGATAAGAATGCTGAGTCCTACTCAGAATTTTCTAATTTTGGTTTTGGATTTATAGAAATTGGAACTGTTACTCCTTTACCCCAACCAGGAAATCCAAAAAAAAGAATCTTTAGACTAGTTGAAGATAAATCTCTAATAAATAGGCTTGGTTTTAACAATAAAGGCCTCAAAGTTATTGCTAAGAATTTAAAAAGAAGAAGAGACATAATTATCGGCGCCAATATTGGAAAAAACTTTTTTACTAAAAATATTGATGCTCATTATGACTATTTAAAATGTATATCAGAACTTAATGAATATGTTGATTATTTCGCAGTTAATATAAGCTCTCCAAATACTAAAGGTCTTAGAGATTTTCATGATAAAAAATTATTAAAACCTCTTCTAGAAAAGTTGGTTAATAAAAACAATTACATGAGGAACAGTAAGCCTTTATTGTTGAAAATATCTCCAGATATAAATAGCCAACAGCTTGATGCTATCATTCAATTAGTACTTGAATTAAAAATAGATGGTGTGATAGCCACTAATACTACTATTTCAAGAGATGGGCTTGTGTCTAGACACAAAGAGGAAACAGGAGGACTTAGTGGAATGAAATTGAGGGATAAAAGTAATTTAATTATTTCTTCTCTAAGAAAAAAGCTTGGTCCAGATTTTCCAATAATTGGAGTTGGAGGTATAATGAATGCTGAGGATGCCCTTGTAAAAATTAAATGTGGGGCTGACTTAGTTCAACTTTACACAGGATTTATTTATGAAGGTCCTTCATTAATAAAAAAAATAAATAATTTACTTTTAGATCAAGAATTAAATAAAAATTATGAAAAATAAATTCATATTTCTTATAGTATTATTTGCATCATGCAATACAACAACTAATAATGTTGACTATCCAATTACAGAAAAAGAAGTAGTTGTTGATACCTATTTCGGAACGGAAATTGAGGACCCATATAGATGGCTTGAAGATGATCTGTCTTTAGATACTTCCAACTGGGTTGACAGTCAAAATGAAGTAACATTTAATTATTTAAAATCTATACCATATAGAGATAAATTAAAAAGTAAATTAACTTCAATTTGGAACTATGAGAAACAGACTAGTCCATTTATTAGGGGAGAATATACTTATTATTACAGAAATGATGGTCTTCAGAACCAATATGTAGTCTACAGAAAAAAAGATAATTCAAATTCAAGTGAAGAAATTTTTTTAGACCCAAATAAATTTTCTGAAGATGGAACAATTTCCCTCAACGGACTTTATTTTTCTGAAGATGGCAAACTCATTTCATATACAATTTCTGAGGGTGGAAGTGACTGGAGAAAAGCTATAGTTATGGACACTGAAACAAAACAGATTATTGGAGATACACTCACCAATATTAAATTTAGCGGAATTTCTTGGATTGGAAATAAAGGGTTTTATTATTCATCTTATGATAAACCAAAAGGAAGTGAGCTTTCAGAATACACAGATAGACATAAACTCTATTACCATGAGTTAAATACAGATCAAAAATCAGATAAAACTGTCTTTGGCGATCAAAGAAAAAAGTATAGATATGTTTCTGGAAATGTTTCTGACGATAATAATTTCCTATTTATTTCTGCTTCTAACCTCACTGATGGAAATGAACTATACGTGATTGATCTAAGAAAAAATTCCAATAGATTACAAACCATAAGTGATGATTCATCCACTGATGATTATGTGGTTGATAATGTAGATGAAACATTTTATATTTTCACAAATCATAATGCACCAAATAAAAGATTAGTAAAGACTACTTTAAATAATCTAAAGAGAGAAAATTGGCAAGATGTCATTCCTGAAAGTGAAAATGTTTTTTCAGTAAGTTCTGGAAGTGGATATTTTTTTGCAAGATATTTAGTGGACGCATTCTCTCAGGTTTACCAATATAATTATTTTGGAGATTTAGTTAGAAAAGTAGAGCTACCTGGGATTGGAACATCAAGTGGTTTCTTTGGAGAAAGAGACCAAGAAGAATTATATTTTTCATTTTCAAATTATTACACTCCTGGAAATTTATATTCTTTCAATCCCACAAATGGTGAATATAATATTTATTGGAAACCTGAAATTGAATTCAATGCTGATTTGTATACATCAAAACAAGTTTTTTACAAATCTAAGGATGGAACAAAAGTCCCAATGATTATTACTCATAAAAAGGATATAGTTTTAGATGGTAAGAATCCAACTATACTATATGGTTATGGTGGTTTTAATATCAGCGTAACTCCAGGTTTTAGTGTTACTAATGCTGTCTGGATGGATTTAGGTGGTGTTTATGCTGTTCCAAATATTAGAGGTGGAGGAGAATATGGAAAAGATTGGCATAATTCAGGAACAAGACTAAATAAGCAAAATGTTTTTGATGATTTTATTGCAGCTGCAGAGTTTCTTATTTCTTCAAATTATACATCTTCTGATTATTTAGCATTAAGAGGTGGCTCAAATGGAGGGTTATTAGTTGGTGCTGTCATGACTCAAAGGCCAGAATTAATGAAAGTTGCACTTCCCGCAGTGGGAGTTTTGGATATGTTAAGATATCACAAATTTACATCTGGAGCTGGTTGGGCATTTGACTATGGTACATCAGAAGAATCAGAAGAGATGTTTAAATATCTTTTGAGTTATTCACCTATTCATAATGTTAAACAAAATATAGAATACCCAGCAACTATGATCACTACTGGAGATCATGATGATCGAGTTGTACCAGCTCATTCATTTAAGTTTGCATCTAATCTCCAGGATAAACACGTAGGGCAAAATCCAGTTTTAATTCGAATAGAAAAGGAAGCAGGTCATGGTTCAGGTACACCATTAGCAAAAGTTATTGACCAATATGCAGATATTTATGGATTTACTTTATTTAATATGGGAATAAAGAAGATTAAATAGTTTAATCAAAATAGCTAAAACTCTCGTTTGATTTGATACTCTTAAGTGTTTCATAAATTAACCTGATAACATTTTCAACATCTTCTTTTTGCACCATTTCTACTGTAGTATGCATATATCTTAGGGGAAGAGAAATTAATGCGGATGGTACACCTCCATTACTGTAGGCAAAAGCATCTGTATCAGTTCCAGTGTATCTTGAGGAAGCAAGTCTTTGATATGGTATCTTATTCTTTTCAGCTATCCTTATGATTTTCTCTCTAAGATTATTTTGAACTGCAGGAGCATAAGTAATAACTGGACCTTTACCTATTTTTGCATCCCCTTGTTTCTTTGCTTCTATCATTGGTGTTGAAGTATCATGAGTAACATCAGTAACTATTGCTAAATCAGGCTTTAATGTATTCGTAATCATTTCAGCTCCTCTTAAACCAATTTCTTCTTGAACAGAGTTAGTTACACACAAACAAAAGGGTAGTTTGTCTTTATTTTCTTTTAATAACCTCGCAACTTCAGCAATCATAAAACCACCTGCTCTATTATCAATAGCTCTACAAACAAATTTATTTTTATTAAGAATATGGAAAGAGTCTGGATAAGTTATAACACAACCAACATGAACTCCCATCTTTTCAACTTCTTTTTTATCTTTTGCTCCAATATCAATAAAAATATTATCAATCTTCGGTGGTGCCTCTTTTGCATGATCTCTAACATGAATCGCAGGCCAACCAAAAACTCCATTTACTATTCCCTTTTTTGTATGAATATTAACCCATTTTGACGGAGCAATTTGATGATCACTTCCACCATTTCTAATAACATATATAAGACCGTTATCAGTAATAAAATTAACATACCAAGAAATTTCGTCAGAGTGACCTTCTATTACAACCTTAAAGTTTTTGTCTGGGTTTATTAATCCTACAGCAGATCCATAATTATCAGTTATAAATTCATCAACATAAGGTTTAAGATATTTCATCCAAATTTTTTGTCCATTAGATTCATAACCAGTTGGTGCTGCGTTGTTTAGATATTCTTCAAGAAACTTTAATGATTTTGCGTTAAGTATTTTCATAATTTTTAAAAAAATAAAATTAACAATTATTACTAAACATCTTGTTAAATTTGTGCTATGAAATATTATTTATTTCTTCTACTTGTTTTTTTTTCAAATATTTTGACTTGTCAAGAAGAGATTGAAGAACTAGATTTCTTATTTCCAGGCGATTCAATTCCTTCAAATACTTTTATGCTAGATGAGGTAACAGTTTTCCAGCCATTAAAGTTTTATAATGATGATGAGATTAAAAGGTATGTAATCCTAAGATATAGAGTCAAAAAAGTATATCCTTATGCAAAACTAGCTTCAGAGAGAATGAATAGAATTGATTCAAGAGTTGATTCAATTAATTCGAAAAGACAGAAAAGGCTTTATCTTAAAAAACTTGAAAAATTTGTATATAGTGAATTTTCTGATGAGTTAAGAAAGCTTTCTAGATCTCAAGGCAGAATTCTTGTGAAACTCCTAAATCGTCAAACCGGCCTTACTGCACATAATATCGTATCTGAATATAGAAATAAATTTAGAGCACTTTTATATAATACTGCAGCTTCTTTCTATTCAATTTCTCTTAAAGATGAATACGAGCCTTTTGAAGATTATGAGGATTACTTAATTGAGGATATTTTACAACGATCATTCTCTGATGGTTCATTAGAAAAACAAGATTATGCACTTGACTTTGATTTAGATGAATTATACGTGTTTTGGAGAGATAAAAAATAGTATTAAAAAACTGTTGATAAGTATTGTAAATCATTAACATTTTACACTCAAACTTTTTTTAAATTTGAATGCTTAAGAAAAATCAAAATAAATCTTAAATAAGTTTAATTACTACAAAAAAGATTTTATATTTGCAGCCGCAAAACAATTTTTGTCTACTGCAATTTTTTTTTGCAAGTTCATTGAAAATATTGAAAATGACAGCGCGTATCAATTATGATACAAACTAGCAAACCAAACATTTTGAAACATAGTCAATTCAGAGTCGTATAATTTATTTAAAATACTACAACGAAGAGTTTGATCCTGGCTCAGGATGAACGCTAGCGGCAGGCTTCATACATGCAAGTCGAGGGGCAGCATAAATTACTTGTAATTTGATGGCGACCGGCGAACGGGTGCGTAACGCGTATGCAACTTACCTTTTACTAGAGAATAGCCAAGAGAAATTTTGATTAATGCTCTATACACTTATTAATTCTCATGAATTTATAAGAAAAGCTCCGGCGGTAAAAGATGGGCATGCGTCCTATTAGCTTGTAGGTGAGGTAAAGGCTCACCTAAGCTCCGATAGGTAGGGGTCCTGAGAGGGAGATCCCCCACACTGGTACTGAGACACGGACCAGACTTCTACGGAAGGCAGCAGTAAGGAATATTGGACAATGGAGGCAACTCTGATCCAGCCATGCCGCGTGAAGGAAGACGGCCTTATGGGTTGTAAACTTCTTTTATACAGGAAGAAACCTTTCCACGTGTGGAAAGCTGACGGTACTGTAAGAATAAGGATCGGCTAACTCCGTGCCAGCAGCCGCGGTAATACGGAGGATCCAAGCGTTATCCGGAATTATTGGGTTTAAAGGGTCCGCAGGCTGTTTGTTAAGTCAGAGGTGAAATCCTACCGCTCAACGGTAGAACTGCCTTTGATACTGGCAAACTTGAGTTATTGTGAAGTAGTTAGAATGTGTAGTGTAGCGGTGAAATGCATAGATATTACACAGAATACCGATTGCGAAAGCAGATTACTAACAATATACTGACGCTGAGGGACGAAAGCGTGGGTAGCGAACAGGATTAGATACCCTGGTAGTCCACGCCGTAAACGATGGTCACTAGCTGTTTGATGTACATTGGTACATTGAGTGGCTAAGCGAAAGTGATAAGTGACCCACCTGGGGAGTACGCTCGCAAGAGTGAAACTCAAAGGAATTGACGGGGGCCCGCACAAGCGGTGGAGCATGTGGTTTAATTCGATGATACGCGAGGAACCTTACCAGGACTTAAATGTAAGTTGCATGATTCAGAAATGAATCTTTCTTCGGACTACTTACAAGGTGCTGCATGGTTGTCGTCAGCTCGTGCCGTGAGGTGTCAGGTTAAGTCCTATAACGAGCGCAACCCCTATCGTTAGTTGCCATCAAGTTAAGTTGGGAACTCTAGCGAAACTGCCGGTGCAAACCGTGAGGAAGGTGGGGATGACGTCAAATCATCACGGCCCTTACGTTCTGGGCTACACACGTGCTACAATGGCCGGTACAGAAAGCAGCCACTATGCGAATAGGAGCTAATCTTCAAAGCCGGTCTCAGTTCGGATCGCAGTCTGCAACTCGACTGCGTGAAGCTGGAATCGCTAGTAATCGGATATCAGCCATGATCCGGTGAATACGTTCCCGGGCCTTGTACACACCGCCCGTCAAGCCATGGAAGCTGGGGGTACCTAAAGTCGGTGACCGAAAGGAGCCGCCTAGGGTAAAACTAGTAACTGGGGCTAAGTCGTAACAAGGTAGCCGTACCGGAAGGTGCGGCTGGAATACCTCCTTTCTAGAGAAAGACGACCTGACTATAGCATCAATCCTTTGCGTTTGCTTGCTGTCATTTTTTTATAATAACCCTTAAGATAGAATCTCGAATAGAGTCTCGTAGCTCAGCCGGTTAGAGCGCTACACTGATAATGTAGAGGTCGGCAGTTCGAGTCTGCCCGAGACTACTAAATTCCACATTGGAAAAAAGGGGGATTAGCTCAGCTGGCTAGAGCGCCTGCCTTGCACGCAGGAGGTCATCGGTTCGACTCCGATATTCTCCACAACTTCTTAATGTATGTTAAGAATAAGAGTTCATTGACATATTGAAAATATCAAGTACAATTCATAAATTATTCAGTTATCCAATTTAATAGTTTTTTGAGATTGTACAGAGTTAACGTAAATAGGTATTTAATATTGTTATTATTAAATACCAGATAATTTTACAATTTAAGAAAGAGTTAAGAGTTACTTGTAACTTTTTAATAAGTTACAATAGGCTAATTAAGAGCGTAAGGGGAATGCCTTGGCTCTCAGAGGCGATGAAGGACGTGATAAGCTGCGATAAGCTGTGGGGAGTGGCACAAACACTTTGATCCGCAGATTTCCGAATGGGGCAACCCGGCATATTGAAGATATGTCACACTGTAAAGTGAGCAAACCTGGTGAACTGAAACATCTAAGTAACCAGAGGAATAGAAAACAAAAGTGATTCCGCTAGTAGTGGCGAGCGAACGTGGAACAGCCCAAACCTATGTTGTTGCGGCAATATAGGGGTTGTAGGACCTCAACATTTAATGCTAATAGAACTAGAATTTACTGGAAAGTAAAACCATAGAAGGTGATAGTCCTGTATAGGTAATTGATGTTATTAATAGAGGTATCCTGAGTAGTACGGGGCACGTGAAACCTTGTATGAAACTGCCGGGACCATCCGGTAAGGCTAAATACTCCTGAGAGACCGATAGTGAACTAGTACCGTGAGGGAAAGGTTAAAAGAACCCTGAATAAGGGAGTGAAATAGATCCTGAAACCTTACGCTTACAAGCGGTCGGAGCACAATTAATGTGTGACGGCGTGCCTTTTGCATAATGAGCCTACGAGTTACCTTTGCTAGCATGGCTAATCCGTTAAGCGGAGCAACCGAAGCGAAAGCGAGTCTGAATAGGGCGTTTAGTTAGCAGTGGTAGACGCGAAACCTAGTGATCTATCCATGGGCAGGTTGAAGCTGTAGTAACATACAGTGGAGGACCGAACCCGTTGACGTTGAAAAGTCTTGGGATGACCTGTGGATAGGGGTGAAAGGCCAATCAAACTAGGAAATAGCTCGTACTCCCCGAAATGCATTTAGGTGCAGCGTTAAGATAAGTTTCATAGAGGTAGAGCTACTGATTGGATGCGGGGGTTTCACCACCTACCAATTCCTGACAAACTCCGAATGCTATGAAATGTTTTTTAGCAGTGAGGGCATGGGTGCTAAGGTCCATGTCCGAGAGGGAAACAACCCAGATCATCAGTTAAGGTCCCTAAGTATATACTAAGTTGAATAAACGAGGTTTGACTGCCCAGACAGCTAGGATGTTGGCTTGGAAGCAGCCATTCATTTAAAGAGTGCGTAACAGCTCACTAGTCGAGCGGTCGAGCATGGATAATAATCGGGCATAAGTATATCACCGAAACTATGGCAATATTTATATTGGGTAGGGGAGCATTCTATTCTACGTTGAAGGTAAACTGTGAGGTTTACTGGAGTGTATAGAAACGAAAATGTAGGCATAAGTAACGATTAGGGGTGCGAGAAACACCCCCTCCGAAAAACTCAGGTTTCCTCAGCTATGCTAATCAGCTGAGGGTTAGTCAGGACCTAACGCAAACCCGAATGGGGTAGTGGATGGACAACCAGTTAATATTCTGGTACCTGCTTAACAACAAAAGTGACGGAAAAGCAATGTCATTGCGTACTGACGGAATAGTACGTTGAAATCACTGTTAAGGTGATGATAGTACACCGATTCTTCGGATGAAGTGATAATATGGCGGACCTTTTTCCAAGAAAAACAAGTTAAGCAGCCTGTACTGTAAACCGACACAGGTAGTTGGGATGAGGATTCTAAGGAGCTCGAGAGATTCATGGCTAAGGAACTAGGCAAATTTGACCCGTAACTTCGGGAAAAGGGTCGCCTACTTTTAGTAGGCCGCAGTGAAAAGGTCCAAGCGACTGTTTATCAAAAACACAGGACTCTGCTAAGTCGAAAGACGATGTATAGGGTCTGACACCTGCCCGGTGCTGGAAGGTTAAGTGGAGATGTTAGCATTTATGCAAAGCATTGAAATGAAGCCCCAGTAAACGGCGGCCGTAACTATAACGGTCCTAAGGTAGCGAAATTCCTTGTCGGGTAAGTTCCGACCTGCACGAATGGTGTAACGATTTGGACACTGTCTCAGCCATGAGCTCGGTGAAATTGTAGTAGCGGTGAAGATGCCGCTTACCCGCCACGGGACGAAAAGACCCCGTGCACCTTTACTATAGCTTCGTATTGATATTGGATAAGTAATGTGTAGGATAGGTGGGAGACTTTGATTAAGCGTCGCCAGGCGTTTATGAGTCGCTGTTGAAATACCACCCTTTGCTTCTCTGATATCTAACCCTTTTTAGGGGACAGTGCGTGGTGGGTAGTTTGACTGGGGTGGTCGCCTCCAAAAGAGTAACGGAGGCTTCTAAAGGTACCCTCAACACGCTTGGTAACCGTGTGTAGAGTGCAATGGCATAAGGGTGCTTGACTGAGAGACTGACAAGTCGATCAGGTTGGAAACAAGAGCATAGTGATCCACTGGTTCCGCATGGAAGGGCCAGTGCTCAAAGGATAAAAGGTACGCCGGGGATAACAGGCTGATCTCCCCCAAGAGCTCAAATCGACGGGGGGGTTTGGCACCTCGATGTCGGCTCGTCACATCCTGGAGCTGGAGAAGGTTCCAAGGGTTGGGCTGTTCGCCCATTAAAGTGGCACGCGAGCTGGGTTCAGAACGTCGTGAGACAGTTCGGTCTCTATCTGTGGTGGGCGTTAGAAATTTGAGAGGATCTGTCTTCAGTACGAGAGGACCGAGATGGACTGACCTCTAGTGTACCGGTTGTTACGCCAGTAGCATCGCCGGGTAGCTATGTCGGGAAAGGATAAGCGCTGAAAGCATCTAAGCGCGAAACCAACCTCAAGATGAGATTTCTTTTAAGGGTCGTTGGAGACTACAACGTTGATAGGTCATAAGTGTAAAGGCAGTAATGTCAAAGCTGAGTGATACTAATTACCCGTAAGTCTATTGTAACAAACTTTCTTAATGTTAACTTAGATATTTTCAAATGTTATATGACCTTATTAAAATTTTAAGGTGGTTATAGCGATAGGGCTCACCTCTTCCCATTCCGAACAGAGAAGTTAAGCCTATCAGCGCAGATGGTACTACATTTTTGTGGGAGAGTATGTCGCCGCCTTTATCTTATAAAACCATTTTATTAAGGGTTTTTTTATTTTCTTTTTTTTAGCGGTATTGAGTAAGTAAGTGTATAATTGAATCCGCTTCCCCATGTGTTATCATCTGTAACTTTATTGAAACCTGGTATAAAAAGATTATCAAAATTGTCTGGCTTTTTTGTAGATAATAATTTATTCAGTCTTAGACTAAAACCTAAATAAATATTATTAAAAGTTTCAACTTTAACACCAGCTAAAATCTCCAGCCAGCTTCCGGTTAAATTTGAATGATTAATAGTTTGATAATTATTATCTACAAAGTTTGAGAAATACGCATCACTATTTCTTATATTGTAACTTTCAATTTTATTTGAAAAATTTGAAGACCCATATCTTAAACCTAAAAAAATTGCATTATCCATTCCGACCCAATTCTTGAACATATTATAATCAAAACCAAAACGTAGGAAGCTACCTTTAGAATTAAAATTGATATTTTCATCTTCAACTAATCTGTCTATTATACCATATTCAGCTGCTAGATATAAATTTTCAGTTATCTGTAAATCTCCAACAATTTCATAATTTAAATTGTCTCCCTCAGATGAAGACTTTATAGGTTTATAAATATCAATACCCAATCTTATCTTATTTATAGTCAATATTTTGTTATCAATAGTTAAACTATCATTTGAATCATTTTCTACCTGAGAAAATACCGTTGATGAAGGTATAATCAGACTAATAATGAATAAATATGTTTGTATTTTCTTCATTAAAAATTGAATCTTGTACAATTGAAATTTCTCGAATCCATCCTGATTCTTTAATAATAGCAGTTTCTGATTTTATTAAAAAATTTGATTTAAAACCACATGACCTATTTAAATATAAATGTTGTGTTAGATGGAAAATTATTAGAGTATCTCTAACTTGATTTTGCTCTAAAATATATTTTGTTTCATTTAAATTAACCATTAAAGGTAGTTTAAGTTCAGATCCAGAAAATTCTTGATTTAAGATTGAATCATTATTGACTCCTTTTATAAAATTTAAATTAACCCCTGTTGGATTTTTAGTTTCATTATCAACAAATCCAATAGTAACTCTATTAGTATTATCAGAACCTTCGATGCATATATCATCTTTTTCACAACTTAAAAAAAATAATGTTAAAACTAGAAAATGAAGGTGTCTAATCATAGCTTAAATATTTTCAAAATTACTATATTTATAAAAACCAAATACATCTTGTTTAACAAAAAAAATGGAGATATAGAAAAACTCTTCGAAATTGAAAATCTTAATACCTATCATCTAAACTTAGAAAAAAAGTTTGGAGCAAAAGATTATCACCCACTACCAGTTGTTCTAAAAAAAGGAGAAGGTGTTTTTCTTTGGGATGTTAATGAAAAAAGATATTATGATTTTTTATCAGCTTACTCTGCTGTTAATCAAGGTCATTGTCATCCTAAATTAGTTAATTTAATTAAAAATCAAGCTGAAACCCTTACTCTTACTTCAAGAGCTTTTCATAATAATAAACTTGGAGAGTATATGGCATATGCAACTAAACTTTTTGGATTTGATCAACTTTTACCAATGAATACAGGTGCGGAGGGTGTTGAAACATCAATAAAGCTATCAAGGAAATGGGGATATTTAAAGAAAAATGTTGATGATAATCAAGCTAAAATTATAGTATGTAATAATAACTTCCATGGAAGAACTACAACTTTGATTTCCTTTTCAACTGATCCAGGTTCAAAAGACTACTTTGGTCCTCATACCCCAGGTTTTATTCACATTCCTCATGGGGATTCCATTGCTTTGGAAGATGAACTTAAAAAAGATAAAAATGTTGTTGCTTTTCTGGTTGAACCTATTCAAGGAGAAGCTGGAGTTAACGTTCCAGATCCTGATTATCTAAAAAAAGTAAGACATTTATGTTCACAATATAATGTTTTGATGATTGCTGATGAAATTCAAACTGGACTTGGTAGAACAGGATCTTTACTTGCATCATGCGGTAATTGTGATTGTAATTCTTCATGTGAACAGCAATCATCATATGTAAGACCTGATATTTTAATATTAGCTAAAGCTCTTAGTGGTGGTACTTATCCAATCTCTGCTGTTCTCTGTGACTCAGATATAATGGAAGTAATTCAGCCTGGTCAACATGGAAGTACATTTGGTGGAAATCCTTTTGCTGCTAGTATTGCAAAAAAAGCACTAGAGATAATTATTGAAGAAAATCTCTCTCAAAATGCGAGATCTTTAGGTTTAATCTTTAGGGAAGAAATGAATAAGTATATTAGTAATAGTAAGATTGTTAGTCTTGTTAGAGGGAAGGGTTTGCTAAATGCTATTGTGATTAACGATTCTCCAGATAGTAAAACTGCTTGGAATATTTGTTTAAAATTGCGTGACAAAGGTCTTTTAGCAAAACCAACTAGAGGTAACATTATTAGATTTGCACCTCCTTTAATTATGACTGAGGATCAACTATATGACTGTATTGGTATTATAACCTCAACATTAAATGAATTTGAGCCTAAATAAATGAATGTCTATTTTGATAATGCATCGACAACAAAGGTAAGAGATGAAGTAATTGACGATATGTCAAATGTATTAAAGGATTGTTTTGGTAATCCCTCATCTACTCATTCGTATGGAAGATCTGCAAAATCTTATATAGAGATATCAAGAAAGTCAATTGCAAAAATTCTAAATTGTGATCCTGGAGAAATAATCTTTAATTCTGGCGGAACAGAATCTGATAATTCAATTTTAAAATGTGCCGTAAAAGATCTAGGTGTAAAGCATATTATTTCTTCAAAAATTGAGCATCATGCAATAACGCACACTCTAGATGAGTTAAAATTAGAAGGTATAAAGGTGCATAATGTGAAATTATCTAAAAAAGGTAATGTAGATATTGATAATCTAGAATACTTATTGAGTTTCAATGATGAGCCCAAATTAGTAACCTTGATGTATATAAATAACGAAATAGGCAATATACTAGATATAAAAAGTGTATCAGATTTATGTCAAAAGTATAATTCATTTTTTCATACTGACGCTGTTCAAGCTGTCGGTCATTATAAAGTTGATCTAAAATCATTTAACATTGATTTTTTATCATCAGCAGCTCATAAGTTTCATGGTCCAAAAGGGATAGGATTTACTTTTATAAATAAATCAATAAAAATAAAATCATTTATTTGTGGTGGTCCTCAAGAAAGAGGATTAAGAGCTGGGACAGAGTCTGTCCATAATATTGTTGGAATGACAAAAGCTCTTGAAATAGCAGACAGGAACATGGAAAAGGAGGCAATATATGTCTTGTCAATAAAGGAATACATGATAGATAGTCTAAGAAAATTATTCCCTGATATTCATTTTAATGGAGAGTCTGGAAATATTAAAAATAGTACATATACTATTTTAAATGTTTGTCTTCCCATATCTAATGATAAAGCAGCGATGCTTGACTTTAACCTTGATTTAAAGGGTATTGCGTGTTCTAGGGGTAGTGCCTGTCAATCTGGTAGTTCAGAGGGATCACATGTTCTTGACGAAATTCAAAGTAAGGATCAAAAAAAGTTTCCATCTGTTAGATTCTCATTTTCTTTTAACAATAAAATGGATGAAGTCGATTATCTCATTGATACTCTTAAAGAATTAATTAACTCTTAATTGTATATAGTTGCTATAAATACCCCTTTATTTCCAACACCATCTTGAAAATTGATAAGTAAAATATTTTCACCTTCATTTATAATATTATCTGAAATCTTATGAAAAATTAAATTTAATTTAGGCTCATACTCAAATAGTGCCCATTTTCCATTTATAAAGGCATTATAGCTTTTAATACCTGATATTTCATCTTTAAGTTTAAGTCTTAATGTTGATCTGCCAGAAATATTGGAATTCTGGTTAAAATTAATTGGTTTAATTTTTGGTTTAATAGTGTCTCTAGATATTGTATATTTTCCTAGTGATGAAGTATTAGCATAGATGAATGAATCATCTTTTCTAGAATTTATAAATGTTATTTTATTATCCTTTATTCTCCCAATAAATGACTGTCTCAATTCTAATGTATCTGTTATTGCCTGAGGCAGCTTAATAATCATAGATTTTCTAAATGGATCCTTATCCTCACCTAGGTCAAGTGTATCATCTCTATATGATATATTTAATAAAATGTCATTGTAGAATGTATTTTTTTTTATTTCAATTAACGATGAATTTTTTTTTATTTCATAATTCTGATTAGTAAGTATCTCTATTCCATCATAAGATGTGATTTCATCGTTACTTACAGTACCTTTAATTCTAAAATTTAAATAAGATGAGTTGTTATTCCAATCTGAAACTCTTATAGACACTGAGCTATCTATATATTTTGAAGGATCTAATATGCCATTGAAGTCGTTATTTTTAAGAAAAGATAAATTTGCATTTTGAGGTGTATAAACCTTTAAAACTCTCTTTCTATTGTTAATTGCAGACATATAATCATACATTATTTTCCTGTAATGATTTTGACTAAATTTTATTCTATCCATTTTAAATGAATAAACTAATAAGGAATCAATAAATAAATCTACTCTATAAACACCATTCTGATTAAATAACCCCTTGTATTGTATATCATAAATATCAATTCCAAATCCAGTCTTCTTATTATATTCAATAACATCAGTAGTGTAAGTTGAGTCATTTAATTTTTTGATTTCTTTCTTTAAAGGTAAACTGCTTACTAATTTATTTTCCTCATCTATTAGGTATAAACCCCTTATGATAGGTCTTTCTTCATCGAGATATTTATAATTAAACATCAAAGGATTAAGTGCATCTTGAGTATCAGTATCTCTTATTTCAAAATGAAGGTGTGGAGCAAATGATCCACCTGTATTACCAGAGTAACCAATTAATTCACCTCTCATGACTTTTAGTTCTCCTTTTTTTGGAAATTTTTTAATTGTGCTTGACTTCGATCTATATTGTTCACCTCTTACATAATGATCTAATTCAGTACTAAAATCTTTTAAATGTGCATAAACTGAGGTTAATCCATTTGGATGATCAATGTAAACTACTTTTCCATACCCATAATTATTTACCTCAATTCTTGAAATATACCCTTCTTCAATACTAAAAATCTTTTGACCTTGGACCCCTCTGCTCTTGAAGTCAATCCCTGTATGGAATCTGGATCTATATTCTCCAAATGTTCCTGATAGATCAAAGGGTGCATCAATTGGAGAATGAAAATCTAACTCCTGGCTAAAGTTATTGTCATAATTTAAAATTAAAAATGATGTAAATAAAATTCTAAGAAATAATTTCATCTGATTTCAAATTTAACTTAAGATTTTTATAAATTGAAATTATTAAATTTTTTTACAATTGGATTATTTAAAAACTCTTCAAGAAAAAATCAGTCTTCTTTTAAATAAGTTAGATGAAACTAAATTGTTGAATGAGTCACTAGAATCAAAAAATGAATATTTAATAAAGGTCAATAAGGATCTTGAAACTAAAATTAAGATAATTCAGGCAAAAGGAAAACAACTTAAAATTGTATCAGCTTTAAATGATGATGATAGTGATAAGAAATATTTTAAAAATAAAATTGATTATTTGATAAAGGAAATAGATTATTGCATTGAAAGAATATCATTATAAATATTATGGAGAAGAATATTAAAATTAAATTAAATATTGGTGATAGAATTTATCCCCTTACAATTCAAAGATCACAAGAGTTTTATTTTAGAGAAGCTGCAAAAGTTATTGAAAAAACAATTAAAAATTTTGAAGAAAACTATTCAGTGAGAGACAAACAAGACCTTCTGGCTATGTGTTGTATCCAATTTGCAGCAAAAAATTTGCAGAATAAGTCAAAATCAAATGATTCTGAGAGTGAAGTTGAAAAAATTATATTAAAAATTATTGATAATATTGATAAATCCATTTTAACTTCTTAAATTTATATCAACCTGTATTAGTGATTCTTGGTAAACTCAACGAGTATTAATTAAGAAAGGTGAGTTTAAATGCTAAAGCAAGCTATCCTGAATAGATCCTTGAATATTTGATTAGCCTTAATCCTGTTTTTAGGAGTTTACGCAATACTCACTCTAATACAGGTTTGTTATTTAATTAAGTTAGTAGATTACCATCTTTATCCCAAACGGCAGTTTCATTTCTTCTGGATTGATCAACACACTTTGCGATCCATTGTTCATCATATGATACATCATGGTCTTTAAGTACATCTTCAGGAACTCCATCCCATACATTAGGTATGTTGCCCTTGTATCCAAGATCTCGCATTCCAACCTCTGATGTAAACCATCCAGTTACAACCATATATCTGTAGGTAGCAAAGAAACTTGCAGTCTCCTTCAAGTCTTCCTCAATACCATCGTTGAATGAAATAATATCGAAGACTGACTTGATTTGATCATCTGAACAATCAGTTAATTTAGTATTAAATTTATTTTTAAATAGGTCATCTAAGACTATTAGACCTTTCCTCAACACATTTTCTCCATAGTTATTGTGTGCTGGAGTACTCCAATCTTTAGCAATAAACTCAATCATTTCAACAACACCAGCGTCATTAATATTTCCATATTCATTCGGAGGAATAATTATATTTGCTATTCTTTCAATTGTTTTCAACTCTGACTTGTTGAAAAACTGAGAATTAAGAAACTTATTGTCTCTTTCTTTCTCAAAAGGAGTTCTCCCATACCTATACTCCCATATTTTTTCAGAAACATTTTCATTTAATGGAGAAATACAGCCCTCTAATGTTAATGAGGCTCCTATGCTACTCAAAATAATTGTTTTAATACTATCCCTTCTTTTCATTACAAATTCTGTTTTTTTAGTTCTGAAATTATGTGTTCTGATGTTCGCCATGCTAGAGCCATTATAGTCCATGTTGGATTTTTATCTCCCTTGAATACAAATGGACCAGCATCTACAACATATAAATTATCAACATCATGAAGACGCTCATACTTGTTAACTACAGATGTATTAGGATTGTTACCCATTCTTGTTGTTCCTACCTCATGAATAATTGATCCCGGTGTAGAAATTCCATAATTCTGTTCTTTTCCAGGTTTATCTCCGATAATTATACCATTCATATTGTAAGCTAATTCTTCATAGGTATCTTGAGCATGTCTTGCCTGATTATATTCTGTATCAGCCCAGTTATAATTAAATTTTAATACGGGAATACCATACTTATCTTTTTTATTTTTATCTATTTCACAATAGTTGTTTATATCTGGAATAGCTCCACCTCTTGATTCTAGTGAAATTGTTGACCCCCAATACTTTTTAACATCCTTTCTGATCTGTTCTCCATAACCGCCAACTCTTAACCCAAAAAACTTATTAAAATCATTTGGTATATAACCACCTATTCCAAATTGAGGCATTCCTAAATTTCTGTATGATGTTTCGATATGATATCCAATTGGAAAATCTAGTTTTTTATCATGGAGCCACCAAGGAGTATATACATGAGCACCACCAACCCCATCCTCATTGTAAGTTTTCCTATTCATTAATTCTGGAACAAAGATTTGTTTTGATGTCCCTACAGTGTCTTGTAAATACTTTCCAATTAAACCGCTACTATTTCCAAGTCCATTTGGGTGCACATTACTTTTAGAATTTAGTAAGATTCTTGCACTACTACATGAAGATGCACCTAGAACTACTACTTTAGATTCTATGGAGTATTCTTTCCCATTCTTTTTATTAATAAAAGAAACACCAGCTGCATTACCATTATTGTCGGTGTTGACTTTCCTCACCATCGAATCAGTGTAAAGGTCAACTAGCCCTCCCTTTAACGAGGGAATTACCAGACTTGAACTTGAGGAGAAGCAAGCATACACAGAACATGATCTTTCACATTGACCACAAAACATACATATTCCTCTTTGGTTGTTTATTCTCTTTGTTAGAACAGATAATCTAGAGGGTATTACATTTATACCTGATTTTTTGGCACCCTTTATATAATACAATTCATGTAATCTAGGCTTTGGAGGTGGTAAAAAAAATCCATCAGGATCATTTGGAAGGCTTTCTTTAGTCCCAAAAACACCAATTAATTGGTCAAGTTTATCATAGTATGGTTTAATATCTTCATAAGTTATTGGCCAATTTTCATCTAAATCATAAAAATCTTTGCATTTAAAATCTTTTGGTCCAAGTCTAGAAGCAATTCTACCCCAGTGATTTGTCCTACCACCTAACATCCTAGATCTCCACCACATAAAGTCAGTATCTTCTTTTGAAGAGTAGGGCTCACCTTCAACTTTCCAATCCCCATATGACATATGAAAATCTCCAAATCTTCTTGTTACAGATGATCCTCTTCTTGGAGATGCCCATGTTGGTTTAAATTGAGTTTGTTGTTCAGGGTCTGCTGGGTCAAAATAAGGCCCTGCTTCAATAAGAGCAACCTTAAGTCCAGCATCAGTCAAGATTTTTGTAGTTATCCCTCCAGCTGCGCCAGAACCAACAATAATTACATCATACTTTTCTTTTGATTTTATAATTTCCATAAACCAATTCAATTTATTAAAAACAATTATATTTAAATAGAGTTATTAATAAACTTTTCTTATGTTAAATATCATTATAATTATTTACTAATAAAAATTAAAAATACTGATTCATACTTCTCAAATTATGATAATAGAAATATGTACAACAAACTTAAGCTCAATAATAAATGCTCAGGATGCAGGTGCAAATAGAATAGAGCTGTGCGAAAATTACTTAGTTGGAGGAGTTACTCCAAATATTAAATTTTTAGAAAAATCAATAAGAATATCAAAAATTCCAATTAATGTTTTAATTAGACCAAGAAGTGGAAACTTTATTTTCAGCAATGTAGAATTTGATAGAATGTTTGAATCAATTCAAAAATTTAAAAATTATAATATCAGCGGCTTTGTTGTTGGGTTTTTAGATAAAAAAAATCAATTAAACAAAACCCTATTAAGTGAATTTAGAAGTGCAACTGATGGTTATGATTTAACCTTTCACAGAGCTTTTGACTATTTAGTAGATCAGGAAAAATCATTAGGACAATTAGTTGAGAATAAATTTGATAGAATACTTTGCTCTGGAAGTAAAATAGATTCAGAAAAGGGTATTAAAAATCTTAATTACTTAAATTCTTTAGCTCGTGATAAAATAACAATTATGCCAGGTGGAGGCATCAATACCTTGAATTTTAAAATATTTAAAAATGCAGGTTTTAAAGAAATCCACCTCTCAGCTATTGATAAAAGAATATCATTAGATTCTAATTATGACATTATTAAGGAAATTATAGAGATGAGTAAATAATATTATATTATTTTTGAAAAAAATTTTATGGCTTTTGATATTGATGTTATAAAGACAGTATACTCGAAGATGTCATCTAAGATTGATAATGCAAGGAAAATTGTCGGAAGACCTTTAACTTATGCAGAAAAAATTTTATACTCTCACTTATGGGATGAATCATCAAAGAAAGTTTTTCAAAGAGGTGAAGATTATGTTGATTTTGGTCCAGACCGTGTTACTTGTCAAGATGCAACTGCCCAGATGGCACTTCTTCAATTTATGCAAGCTGGAAAGGATAAAGTAGCAGTTCCAACAACAGTTCACTGTGATCATCTAATTTTAGCTCAATCAGGTGCTCAAAAAGATCTCAAAAATGCTAATAAAGTTAGTTCAGAAGTATTTAATTTTTTAGAATCTGTATCAAGAAAATATGGTATTGGGTTTTGGAAACCAGGAGCAGGAATCATTCATCAAGTTATTCTTGAAAATTACGCTTTTCCTGGAGGTATGATGATTGGTACTGATTCACATACAGTAAATGCTGGAGGATTAGGAATGGTTGCAATAGGTGTTGGTGGAGCAGATGCGGTTGATGTCATGGCAGGAATGCCATGGGAATTAAAATTTCCAAAATTAATTGGTATAAAACTAACTGGTAAATTAAATGGTTGGGCCTCAGCCAAAGATGTAATTTTAAAAGTTGCAGGAATTCTAACTGTTAAAGGTGGAACAGGATATATACTTGAATATTTTGGAGATGGATCCGAATCTCTCTCGTGTACTGGGAAAGGTACAATTTGTAACATGGGTGCTGAAGTTGGGGCAACCACATCAATATTTGCATATGACGAATCAATGGAAAGATATTTAAAATCTACTGAAAGAGAAGATGTCGTTAACGCTGCTTCAAATTTTAAAGATGATCTTAAAGCAGACCAAGAAGTTTATGATAATCCTGAAAAATATTTTGATGAAATTATTGAAATTGATTTAAACTCTCTTACACCACATATCAATGGACCGTTCACTCCTGATCTTGCTACACCGGTAAATGAGATGAAAGATAAAGCCAAGTTAGAAGGCTGGCCAACTGATATAAAATGGGGTCTTATTGGGTCCTGTACAAACTCATCATATGAGGATCTTTCAAGAGCTGCATCTATTGCCAAACAAGCTTTAGAAAAGAATATTAAGATAAAATCTAAATTAGGAATAAACCCTGGTTCAGAGCAGGTAAGATACACAGCTGAAAGAGATGGCATAATTGAGCTTTTTGAAAAACTTGAATCAAAAATATTTACCAATGCCTGTGGACCTTGCATAGGTCAATGGAATAGGGAGGGTGAAGATAATAACGAAAAAAATTCAATCATTCATTCTTTCAATAGAAATTTTGCCAAAAGAGCAGATGGTAACCCTAACACTCATGCCTTTGTGACTTCACCAGAAATGGTAATGGCTGTTGCCTTATCTGGAAATCTTGATTTTAACCCCATTATGGATTATCTAATATCTGAGGATGGCGATAAAGTAGTTTTAGATCCTCCATTTGGAGATGAACTACCTTCAAATGGTTTTGACTGTGAAGACAATGGTTATATTGAGCCACCAATTGATGGATCTGATATTCAAATAAAGATTGATCCAGATTCAAAAAGACTACAAATACTGGAAGCATTTAGTCCGTGGGATGGAAAAAATATTTATAATGCAAAACTTTTGATTAAGGCTCACGGTAAATGTACAACAGATCATATTTCAATGGCTGGTCCATGGTTAAGGTTTAGAGGACATTTAGATAATATTTCCGATAATTGCTTAATAGGAGCGGTTAACAGTTTTAACATGAAGACAAATTTTGTTAAAAATCAAATTACAGGTGAATACGGCCCAGTTCCTGAAACTCAAAGATTTTATAAAAAAAACAAAATAGATACAATAGTTGTTGGAGATAATAATTATGGTGAGGGTTCTTCAAGAGAACATGCGGCTATGGAGCCGAGACACTTGGGGATTAAAGCAGTCATTGTGAAGTCCTTTGCTAGGATTCATGAAACCAATTTAAAGAAGCAGGGAATGTTAGCTTTGACTTTTAATGACGAAAATGATTATGATAAAATTCAGGAAGATGATACATTTAACTTTATAGATTTAGAATCTTTTTCACCAAATAAATCTATTTCACTAGAAATAATTCATTCAAATAATTCCAAAGAAATTATTAAATTGCGTCACACTTTTAATGCACAGCAAATAGAATGGTATAAAAATGGTTCTGCATTAAACTTGATTAAAGCAAACAATTTATGATAAAAGACCTTAAATATTTAATGTCATATTCAATTGCCCTTATGGCTTTCATTGGTTTATCTTTAGGAGGCTTTTATAATTACCTAGCAGTTGTTTTTACATTTGTTTTTATTCCAGTTCTTGAAATAATTGTTAAAAAAAGTGATGAAAAGTATACAGATGAAGAAAAGAAAAATAGAAATCTTGATCCTTTTTTTGATTTACTATTATATCTAAATATTCCTATTGTATTTGGTATCTTCTTCTTCTCACTTGAAAAACTTGCACTAACCTCTTCAGTATATGATATTATCGGAATAATTTTATCGTCAAGTATAGTTTTAGCTACTAATGGAATTAATGTTGGACATGAACTTGGCCATAGAAAGTCTATGATTGCAAGATCATGCTCAAAACTTTTATATCTTCCTAGTCAGTACATGCATTTTTACATAGAGCACAATTTTGGACATCACATAAATGTTGCTACTCCAGAGGATCCTGCTACAGCAAGATACAAACAAACAGTATATAGCTTTTGGATTACATCTGTTATTAGAACATATATAAGTGCATGGGAAATTCAACTTAAGCTTCTTAAGGTTTCTAAAAATAGTTTTTTCTCAATTAAAAATGATATGGTTTTCTACTCAGTAATTCAAATAACATTTTTAATTTTTATTTATTATAATTTTGGATTATACCTCACTCTATTATCTGTTTTGATGTCTGTTGTATCATTTTTATTTTTGGAAACAATTAATTATGTAGAACATTATGGACTTCTAAGAAAAAAAGAACCAAGTGGAAGATATGAGAGAGTTAAACCAAATCACTCTTGGAATTCAAACCATACAATTGGAAGGATCGTGTTATATGAACTAACCAGGCACAGCGACCATCACTTCAAATCTTCAAAAAAATATCAAGTTTTAGAATCATTAGATGAATGTCCTCATTTGCCTCATGGGTATCCAACTTCAATATTATTATCACTTATTCCTCCAATATGGTTCAGTATTATGAATCCTTTGGTTAGGATGCATATGGGTTATACGGACTAATTAATTATGATCTTTATCGCAATCATGTAAAATAAGAGGAAGATTAGGTTTACTTGTTCCGCTTATATACCCTTCATACCAACTGCAATCAAGATATCTTAATCCTTCAAACTTTTTATCAAAAAATTTATTTTTTGACTCTATAAATCCATTGTATGTATTAGCAAAAGGTGAGGAGGCATGCATTATGTCGTCAGGACTTGAACTATGACCGTATCTTAAAACATCATGTCCAAATTCATGATACATTAATCCTAATTTCTGCCAAATATTTATGTCATTCCAATATCTAAATGCAATACCAACTCTAACTTTTGAATCGTCGCATGAAGATGCAGCATAAGCACCGTAGTCAAGAACTTCACCAGACGCAAATAATGCATCTGATTCATATTCATAAAAAATATATACATCGGTATTGAGTTTATCATATTCTGGACTTGAACTCATAGAGCATTTAGCGTCTGCGACAAATATATCCCAAAAGGCATATAAATCATTTGAGTCAAAGTTTGGGTCAGCTACTCTATCATAATCAATGCAACTATATAATATTTCCTCAGGAATCTCTTCATAAACAAGTGAGTTTTTAGAGCATCCGAAAAAAAGTAAAAAAGTAGATAAAGATGATAAAGATATTAGCTTTCTGAAGGACATTGTATGTATTTGATTCCTGGAAATGATCTTTTAAACATTCTGTCCTTTGCTTCTATAAAATCGTTTATTTTTATATCACCTCTTGTACTAGCTGGGTACATTATATCTGCTCGATCTGTACTATGTTCATACTTATATACATCATGACCAAATTCATGATACATTATCCATAGCCTCTGAAGCAAATTTTTCTCTGTCCACTCGTTATAAAGAACACCAACATTAACTCTGCTATCATTACAAAATCCTGAAAAAGTAGAATAGGCAATATGATCAGGTGTAACACCAGAAGCGATTTGAGCTACAGATCTATATTCAAAAAAAATATTAAGTGATGGGTTTCTTTCATTATAGTCAGGGCCCCCTCTTGTACACTTTACATCATCAACAAATTTATTCCAGTATTGCATTAGGTCATCTTGATTAGTATTTTGGGGATCCAATAATTCTTTATAGCTAACACAACTATACAACTGTTCAATTTCTTCTTCTATAATTTCAATATCTGTATCACTAGCATCAGATTTAGAACAAGCTAAAACTAGCAGAAATAATAAAAAAAATATAATATTTTTTTTCATAAATTATTTATTGTAGCGAGAGGGAGATTTGAACTCCCGACCTCCGGGTTATGAATCCGACGCTCTCACCAACTGAGCTACCTCGCCAAGTTTAGAAATGCAAATATATAAAACAAATCTCAAGAAATTATTGCCAAAAAACTCTTAATTAATGTAAATACTAACTTTTTTTAATATATTGGAAAATATATGAGTAAGAAAAAAGAATTTGTTATAGAGTATGATTTTCAATCATCCCCCCAGCTTTTATTCCAATATCTTTCTTCGCCTTCAGGTCTGTCTGAATGGTTTTCTGACGATGTTAATTATAGAGGTGAAAAGTATACATTTTTTTGGGGTGAGTCTGAAGAGTATGCAAGAGTCTTGTCAAAGAAAAATAATGAAAAAATTAGATTTCAATGGATAACTGAGGAAGATGATGAAGAAGACTATTTTTTTGAATTTAAGATAGAAATGGATGAAATTACAAAGGATGTATCTCTTATCATTACGGACTTTTCTGATGAAGATGAACTTGAAGAGGCAAAGCTTCTTTGGGACAGTCTAGTTTCAGATTTGAAGCAAGTTCTGGGTTCAACTTAATTTAGTGTTATATCATCAGGTGAATTTGACCACAAAATATATTTATCTCCTAGACTCTTTATTAAGCGACTCCAACTTTTATTTTCTTTTAAGCTAAATAAATCATCTTCACTATTTTCGTTTAATATCCAGCTATTGTTATCCATTTCGTCTTCTAATTGTTCTAAACTCCATCCTGAGTAGCCTTGAAATAAAATAAAATCATTAATATTTACTATTTTTTGTTCAATAAGGTTAAAGAGAAATTCGATATTATTACCCCAATAAATATTATCATTAATATTTAAAATTTCTGAGTATTTCTTTTCACTTTTTAGTAAAAAGAAATGATTAGTTGACACGGGCCCCCCGTAGTGAAGATCAATTTTAGTTTTTCTTGAGGAGTCAATTTCTCTGTAAATAAAAAGATCTGAAGGTTTATTTAATATAAATCCGGTAATACCCTCATCTGTTTGATCAACAATTAATATGATCGATTTATAGAAAATTATATCAGTTAATAGTCCAGGTGATGAAATAAGTAATTTTCCTTTCATACTAAAAAAAAGAGCTTCACATGGAAGCTCCTTTTAGACATTATTTAAATGAATTTAAAACTTAGTTTACTGTACTTGAAAGTTCAGCTCCAGCCTTAAATTTAACAACTTTCTTAGCAGGGATTTTAATAGTTGCTCCAGTTTGCGGATTTCTACCATCTCTTGCAGCTCTCTGAGAAACTGACCAAGATCCAAATCCAACTAGTGAAACTCTTCCACCACCTTTTAAAGTTGAACTAACACTCCCTAGAAATGCTTCTAGAGCCATTTTCGCTGATGCTTTGGATATGCCAGCGTTAGCTGCCATTGCATCAATTAATTCTGATTTGTTCATATCACTTAATTTTAATGTTTGAACTAAAATACATGATAATATGTAAGTCCAATAAAATAAGGGTCTAAAAAGAGAAATTTGTTAATAAATAGGGGTGTTTTGTTGATAATCTGACTATTTTACTTAGTAAACATGGGAATTTTTATGAATTTTTATACCATTTATCAGTTCTCTTGCATTCATAACTTTTCTATTTTCTAGCTGTACTTCTGTGCAATTAATTGCATCAACTCCATTATTTATGAGTATTTCTCCATTACTAATTAAAAATTTTCCAACTTCTTTTGGAAAGAAACCGTCAACTTTCTTAGCTTCTAGAATTTTCATCCTAATCTTATTATCTCCGTTTTTTAAAATAGTCCATGCTCCAGGCTTAGGAGATAGTCCTCTAATCATTCCAATTATTTCTTTTTGAGATTTATTCCAGTCAATTCTCGTATTTTCTTTAGATAATTTAGGAGCGATTTTAAAACTTTTATCAAAATCTTGCTTTGATGCCTCCAGGCTGTTAGATAACACCCCTTTAATAGTCTCAATTAATACTCTTGATCCAATTGAAGATAATTTACTGTATAAAGACCCAAAATTGTCCTTATCCGATATAATTACCTCTTCTTTAAGCAAAATATCTCCTTGGTCAATTTTTTCGTTTATAAAAAAAGTAGTGACACCAGTTTTTACTTCATTATTAATTAAACACCAGTTAATTGGTGCTGCACCTCTGTAATTTGGTAATAATGAGGCATGAAGATTAATTGTTCCATATTTTGGAATAGAAAATATTTCAGTTGGAACTTTTCTAAATGCCACAACAATTATTATATCAGGATTTATCTCTTTTATTTTATTTATAAATTCTTTATCATTAAGATCATCTGGTTGAAGAATTTTAATATTATTTTCTTTGGCATATTTTTTAACTTCACTTTGGGTAATTTTTTGACCTCTTCCAGATTTTCTATCTGGAGAAGTTACTACACAACTAACTTTGTAATTTACATTGATTTCACGAAGAGAGTCAACAGCAAACTTAGGTGTACCAAAAAAAATCAGTTTTAAATCATTCATGGTAAATTATTCAAAATAAATTTAACTCTTTCTTCAATACTAAGATTAGGAACCTTAATCATATTTATTCCTGATTTTCTGTATGTATTAACAATAAAAGGACTAATTTTTTGAGCATCACTAAAATCTTCAACTCTATTTTCATCCTTTTTATATATTTCTTTCCATGGCTCAAACAAGAAGATCAAGTCATAATTATATTTAAATGGTAATTCATCCCAATATTTTGATGAATTGCCTATTAAATTTAGATAAGCAGTAATCTCATGTATACCTCTGTCATAAAAAACTATACTTTCTTTACAATTAATAAGATTTGCAGATTCGAAATCATGCCTTCTCTTATCAAGAATATTTTCACTTATTTTAATTGGTTCTGTCTTAAAATTTGATCCTTTAAGTTTAAATTCATTAAAAATCTCTCTAGCAGCTTCTTCAAAGCAATAAAATCTTTCTTTTTTTAATGCATTTATCACGCTGGTCTTCCCTGTCCCAGGACCACCAGCAAGTACAATTCTTTTATTTATTTTTTTTTCTGACAACACTCAGCTGAGGATTATTATATTTGCATACTATATACAAAATTAATTTCATTGTCAAATAAAAACACTAAATCTGAGGATTTTTATTTAAGATTTGAAGAACAACTTAAAGAATCTCAATCATGGCCTGGTTCTTACATTTTTAAATTTATTCTTAAAAACAAAGCCGTTAAATTGGAAATATTAAAATCAATACTAAAAAACCATAAAGGTAATATTTCACAAAAATCTTCAACTAACAATAAATTTATAAGTGTGACATTTGAATATATAGCATCTTCCCCATCAGATGTTATAAGAATTTATAAAGAAGCAAGTGTTATTGATGACATAATAAGCCTTTAGATTGGTAATTAATTTATTAAATTGCATGAAAATGAACTCTTTAGAATACAATACAGAAAGAACTAAGCTTATAATCCCTGAATATGGTAGGCATATTCATCAGATGATTGATCAAGCTGTAGCATTAAAAGACAAAGATGAAAGAAATATAATGGCTAAAGCCATAATAGGTGTCATGGGTAATCTTAATCCTCACTTAAGAGATGTTCCTGATTTCCAGCATAAATTGTGGGCTCAACTATTTATTATGTCAAATTTTGAGCTTGATGTTGATAGTCCTTTTGAAAAACCATCAAAAGAACTTTATATAAATAGTAAACCAAATAAACTTAAATATCCCCAGAGCTATCCTAAGTACAGGTTCTATGGAAACAATATTAAGAAAATGATTGATATTGCTTTAGAATGGGAAGATGGTGAATTGAAGGATAAGCTAATTGCTAACATTGCAAATCATATGAAAAAATGTTTCCTAAATTGGAATAAAGATTCTGTTGACGACAAAGTGATTTTTGATCATCTAGCAGTCCTATCTAATGGTGCTTTAAAGGTTCCTGAGTCACAACTTCCATTAACAGACTCAAGTGAGTTCCTAAAAAACAAAGTAAAGACAAATAATAATTATAAGACAAATAAGACAAACAATAAAAATCGTAAAAAGTCTAAAAGAAGATATTAATGTCTAGTTTAAGAGTAAAAGGTGGAGTAAGGCTGTCTGGTGAAATAACACCTCAAGGAGCAAAAAATGAAGCACTCCAGGTTATTTGTGCTACACTATTATCAGATAATGATATAATTATTTCAAACATTCCCAATATTATTGATGTAATAAAACTAATTGATATTTTAAAAAGTTTAGGTGTTGAGGTAAATAAGCTAGAAAAAGGGAAATATTCATTTAATTCACAAAAAATTGATTTAAAATATCTTCAAAGTCAAGATTTTATAAATGATGCAAAGAAATTAAGAGGCTCAATTATGTTAGTAGGTCCACTCCTTACTAGGTTTGGCCTAGCATCAATTCCTAGACCCGGAGGTGATAAAATAGGTAGGAGAAGGTTAGACACGCACTTTATAAATCTTCAAAAACTTGGTGCAAAACTTGATTATAACCCACAAAATAAAATGTATTCAGTTACCTCAAGTAAATCTCTTAAGGGTACAAATATTTTGCTTGATGAAGCTTCAGTAACTGGTACTGCAAACATTTTGATGGCTTCTGTTCTTGCAAAAGGACAAACAACTATTTACAATGCAGCATGTGAACCATACATTCAACAGCTTTGTGTATTGTTAAATAAAATGGGTGCAGATATTCAGGGGATTGGCTCTAATTTATTAAAAATTAATGGAGTTACATCATTAGGTAGGGCTGATCATGATATTCTTCCTGATATGATAGAAATCGGAAGCTGGATTGGTTTAGCTGCAATGACAAGAAGTAAATTAAAAATTAAGAACGTATCATGGGATAATCTAGGTCAAATTCCAGATGTTTTTAGAAAACTTGGAATTACAATAGAAAGGGATGGTGATGATATAATAATACCTGAGCATTCTGATGGATATTCAGTTTCAAATTATATAGATGGTTCTATACTAACTATTTCAGATTCTCCTTGGCCAGGATTTAGTCCTGACCTTATATCAATTATTCTTGTTGTTGCTACACAAGCAAATGGAAGCACACTGATACATCAAAAGATGTTTGAGAGTAGATTATTTTTTGTAGACAAACTAATTGATATGGGTGCAAAAATAATTTTATGTGATCCTCATAGAGCATCTGTTATTGGTCATAATTTTAAATACTCTTTAAAACCTACAACAATGACATCACCAGATATTAGAGCAGGTATTGCATTATTAATTGCTGCACTTTCTGCCACAGGAGAAAGTATTATTCAGAATGTTGAACAAATAGATAGAGGCTATGAAAATATTGTAGATAGATTAAAATCTATTGGTGCAGATATAGATAGGATATAGAACTATCTCTTAGAGATTTTATTATTTGAGATATTTCTTTGCAGTTTACATTTGAATCTATCTACACTGTTTTCTCTTAATTTTAAATGTTTTGTCTTTCTTCCGCTAACCCTTTCTCTCCACAATTTATAGCTGCTTTTCTTTAAATTATTTCTCATTATAGCAATTAATTCTTTTTCATTTATATCAAACTGATTAAATATTGCTTCAAATGGAGTTCTATCTTCCCAAGCCATTTCAATTATTCTGTCGATTTCCTTTAAACTCTTACTTTTCATTATCAATTTTGTCTAAAAATTTTTCTGCATTCATAAGATGGTTCTCTTTTTTTTCAGAACTCATTTTATCAAAAGTATTTACTAGCATCCTAAGTCTTGGATTTTTTATAAAAAAATCTCTTTGTTTATCCATAAATCTCCAAAATAAGCCATCCCAAACAATATCCCATTCACTTTTTTTATAATCACTCATTTTATAAACATAATTACTACTACTTATATAAGGCTTTGTGGACATCAAGCCACCATCAGCGAATTGGCTCATTCCGTAGACATTTGGGACCATTACCCAGTCATAAGAGTCAATAAATAATTCCATGAACCATTTGTAGACTTCATCAGGGTCAAACTCACAAAGTAACATAAAGTTTCCCAGTATCATGAGTCTTTCAATATGATGTAAGTAGCCAGTTTTGAGAACTTTTTTAATAGAACTATCAATTGGCTCTATTCCTGTTTCACCGGTGTAAAAAGATCTTGGAATCCTTCTTTTAAAACCCCAGTAATTCAGAGTCCTTTCATAACTTCCTTTAGCTTTATAAACACCTCTAATGAATTCTCTCCAACCTATTATCTGGCGGATAAAACCCTCGGTTGAGTTAATTGAAATGTTATTATTCTCAGAAAAATCTAATGACTTATTTATGACATGCTTTGGGCTAAGAAGACCAACATTCATTAGTGGACTTAGTATGCTATGATTTAATGTTGTTTCATCTTTAACTATAGCATCCTCATAGTCACCAAACATCATGAATCTATTTTCTAAAAAATCATCAAACCATTTTTCAGATTCATCAAAAGTAATTGGATAATTAAACAAACCCATTTCACCATAGTTTTCTTTGAAGTATTTATTAGTGTATGAATGAGAATCGTTGATATATTTTGTCTCTTCTGGAATATCAACTTTGGGAGGAATCTCACCTTTTGGGTATTTCTTTCTGTTTAATATATCATATGTCCACTCACCACCTTCTGGTCTTCCATCAGAATCAATAAGTATATTTCTTTTTTTTCGTTCAGACTTATAAAAAGAAGTTTGAAAAAACTTTTTTTTTGATTCTTTAAAAAAATCTTCAAGATCTTCATTGGTGTTTAAAAAGTGAGGAGACTCATGAACCAAAAGATCTAAATTGTGTTCATTACATTTTCTCTTAATTCTTTTATTCAACAGATAATCAACTGGATCGTACATTTCAATAAGATTGAATCCTTGAGATTTCAACATATCTAATAAGTTTAAAATATTAGATTCATTATCATTTGAATTTATGTATGAGACCCTGATACCATGACTTTTTAAATAATCCTCATAGAATTTCATAGTTGACCTATGAAATGATATCTTTTGTTTATGAAATTTATATTGTTTAAAAAATAGATATTCTTCAACTAAGAAAATATGATTATTACTATTGATTAAATTACTATCCTTGAAAAGCTGATTCGGAAAAACTAAGCAACACTTATTAATCATCTAACCAAGTTTTTTCGTATAATTTATTAGGGTCATATCTTTCAGATTGAAGTTTTGGATTAAATTTTCTAAATGGCATTGAATCGTTTCCTATACCTGCGTTATATAGCCAATTTCCGTAATTACTATGAACATCATAGTCTATTAGCATTGACTCGAAGTATTCTGCACCAATTCTCCAATCAATTTTTAACTCTTTAGTTAAATAATTTGCAACATTTTGTCTACCTCTATTTGACATAAAACCTGTCTCAAGAAGTTCAATCATATTTGCATTTACAAATGGTTCATTTGTTTTACCGTTTATCCAATTTGACAATATGTCTATGTCTGTTGACCACTCTTTATTATCACCATATATTCCATCTTTACTAAAAAACTTGTCTTTATGTTGCATTGAAACATACTTAAAAAAATCTCTCCAAATAAGTTCAAAGTATAACCAATATGTAGAATCATTTTTATCTACTTCTGATTCATATTTTTTCAATTGGTTGTAAATGTATTTTACAGAAACTGATCCATTCGCTAACCATGGTGAAAATTTTGAACTGTAATTTTCTCCGATTAGTCCATTTCTAGTTGACTTATAATTTGACACATTCTTTGTATTAAAAAAGTAATCATCGATTCTTTTTTTACCATTTATCTCTCCACCATTAAACTTAAATACAGAATTTTTGTGAACTTCAAAAAGGTTGAATCCTAAATCTGACAGTGATGGTATTGGGTAGTCAATTGCAATTTTATTATCATTATTTAATGGTTTTGGTATTGGTAAAATATTATCAACAGATAAATACTTTTCACATTTTTTTCTAAAATTAGAAAAACCTCTAGGGATATTGTCATATAAAGTTTTTACATCCTTGGGTGAATATAGAAACTGATTAAAATCTTTAACCAAATCAATGTTTTTTGGAAAATATGATTCTTCTAAAAGTTCATCTCTTGTCCATTCTTTTTGAAGAAAGACTTTTTCTATTTCATATTGTTTAATTATCTGGGGAATTGATTTATCTAGATAATCATAAGTTATAATTAAAGATATGTTTAGTTTTTCAAGTTGGCTTTTTAATTCTTTTACTGATTCTAGAAAAAATTTTGCTCTATATTTCTCTGTTTTTTTAAATCCATACTTTGTAGAAATAAAATCTCTTGGGTCAATATTTATGAACCCGATAATTTTATCTGAATTATTTATTGCATTGATTAATGAACTATTGTCTTCAACCCTCAAATTGTTTCTAAACCATACTAAACTATTTATCTTTTGCTTCTGCATAATTTGCTACAGTATTTAACCTCAGACCAATTTTTTTCCCACTTTTTTCTCCATGAGAATTCAAAACCACATATGATGCATTTTTTTGTTGGTAAATTTTCTTTTTTGACTCCTCTCATTAATTTGTTTTAAGTGAACTGATTCCTCCATCAAATGGAATTATTTGACCAGTCATCCATTTACTTTTTTCACTTAATAAAAAATTAACCATTTCTGATATTTCTTGAGCTGAACCAATCTCTTTCATTGGATGTCTATTTTTAGCGTTATCCTTCTTTGAATCAGAATTTAGAAATTTTTCTGCCATTGGAGTGTCAAGTATAGACGGTGCAATAGCATTTACTCTTATTTTTGGGGCAAACTCGGCTGCAAGAGATCGAGTCAAGCCTTCAATAGCACCTTTAGAAGCAGAAACTGAGCTATGAAAAGGCATTCCTAACTTAACAGCGACTGTACTAAACATTACAATACTTGGATTATCAGCAGATTGAAGTCTGGGTAAAACTTTTTGTAGTATTTTGACACAACCCATTACATTGATATTAAAATCATCCATAAATGTAGATGGTTTGATGCCTTTAAATGGTCTAAGGTTTATTGTGCCTGGTAAGTATACAAAACCATCAATCTGATCAGGTAACCAATCCAATTCAAATTCTTCATCCAAGTTAAGTAAATTAGACTTAATCTCTGTACCATTAAAGATTTCTGTATTTCTAGTAGATATAAATACGTTATTATTATCTACAAGTTTTTTAGAAAGTTCATAACCAATTCCTGTCGAACCTCCTATTAGAAGTATATTTTTCATTTATTTGTGATCTCCATAGATTTTTATTAATTCTTGCTTTCTGTATTTAAAAATACTGTTCAATTTAGAATTAATAAATAGAAAATTAATTAGTACTCCAAATGGTCCTAAAGGTATCTTGTAATGAATTACATCTTCAATTAATACACCATTTTCAATTTCTGTAAGAAAATGTTTGTGATGCCAGAAGCTATAAGGACCAAATCTTTGTTCATCAATGAAAAACTCTTTGTCTTTGACTTGAGTAATTTCAGTGACCCAATTAATTTTTACACCAAGCAATGGCTTAACAGTATACTGTATTATTTGACCAGGGTAGGCTTTCTTTTTGTCCCAATCAGTTATATTGAAATCCATAGATTTGGGTGTTATTAATTCCAAATTGTTGGGCGATGATAAAAAATCCCATGCTTCATTCAAACTAATAGGTAGCTTTTGTGAATATTTTAACTTAAAGATTTTCATTAATAATTTTAATTATTTGATTTGTTGTTTGAGGTACAGGTAACCCCAAAACACTAGTATAGCTGCCATTTACATGTTCAACTCCAATCATGCCTATCCAGTCTTGAATACCATAACTCCCAGCTTTATCTATTGGATTAACATTTTCAACATAATAGTCTATTTCATTATCAGTTAGACTCTTGTAAATAACAGTTGTGCTTTCTGTAAGAATTTTAAAATTGCTCATAGTTAAGAAACCAACTGATGTAATAACATTATGGGGTTTGCCTGCAAATAATTTAAGCATATATTTCGCTTCTTTTTTATCCTTAGGCTTACCAAGGTATTTATTCTCAAACCAGACAAGCGTATCAGCAGTAATAATGATTTCATTTGATTTGATTAACCTATTAAAAGCATCTGACTTGTTTTTGACTATATATTCTGAAATTTCTGTTCCTTGGAGAGAATCAGGAAAACTTTCATCAACAGGGATGGACATCACTGAAAAATTGATACCAGTCATACCTAATAGCTCTTTTCTCCTTGAAGATCCTGAGCCTAATATAATGTTATACTTTGATTTATTTACTAAATCCATTTACTATGAATCCTCATTACTTGTTCAATTACATCTCTTACACATCCATACCCACCTTTTTTGTGTGAAACATAATCACATATTGATTTGACATCAACTGATGCGTCCTTAGGACAAGACGATATGCCGACGACCTTTAGCGGTTTAATATCTGGATTGTCATCACCCATATAAAGAATATTTTTTTTCTCAATACCCTTATCCTTCATAAAGTTATCTAAAATTTCAATTTTGTTAAATGCCTTCAGGAAAACATCCTCAACACCTAACGAATTAAGTCTTTTTCTCACATTTTCCTGCATACCTCCAGATATAATAGCAATTCTATATCCTTTGGATATAGCGTGTTTTATAGCATAGCCATCTTTTGCATTGAATTGCCTATCTATTTTTCCATCGTGAGTGTAAATAATTTTACCATTTGTCATAACTCCATCGACATCAAAAATGAATGTTGTTATGTCTTTTAATCTTGTCTTATAACTGTCCATAATATTTATTTCAAATTTAAATAAACTTTAACATGATATTCGATGTTAAATGACTAATTATTAAAATTTCGTATTTATCTTTGATGGCTTTAAAATGGGATCAAAAATACTAAATTTTATTTTTTCAACTCAGCTTATGCTTTTGTTGCTTGTATTATTTCCAATTGCAATGGGATTAGGGACCTTTTTAGAAAGTTGGTATTCTACTGATGCAGCTAGAATTTGGGTTTATAATGCATGGTGGTTTGAAGCTCTAATGCTTTTGTTGATGGTTAACTTTATGGGTAACATAAAGAAGTATAACCTGCTAAGCAGAGAAAAATTATCAGTTCTAATTCTTCATTTATCATTTATTTTAATTTTACTTGGTGCATTTGTTACAAGATATATTGGTGATGAAGGAGTCATGCCAATTAGAGAGAACAATATATCAAATTCTTATTTGTCTGAAAAAACATATCTAACTGTTTTTATTGATGGTGAAAATGAGGAAGTCACTGAAAGAAAGACTCTAAAATCTCAACTTCTTTTATCTGAGCATGTAAATAATGATTTTACAATTAACGAAAACTTTTACAATAAAAACTTTTCAATTTCTTTTGATGATTTTAGAGAGAATGTTACTGAGGGACTAGTACTTGATCCTTCGGGTGAGAGGTATATAAAATTAGTTGAGGCCGTTGATGGAAATAGGCGTGAGCACTATATAAAAGAGGGTCAGGTCTCTAGCATTCAAAACATTTTATTTTCTTTTAATTCCTATCAAAAAGGAGCTATAAACATAACTTCTGAAGCCGGAGAATATTTTATTGAATCACCGTTTGATGCTCAATTTACCATTATGTCAACTCAGCAAAATGGTAATTTATCTAAAGATGTTAAGCAGCCATTAGAACTTAGATCCTTATATCAAATACCTGGTTTTCAATTTGTATTTCCAGAGCCTGCTTTAAGAGGTATCTTCGAAATTGTTGATGCTGAAGTGACAGACAGGGAAATTGAAGATGCACTTTACCTTAACCTCAATTATAATGGAAAAACTGAAAAGGTTGCATTGTTAGGAGGTAGAGGATATGTTAACAGTCCAAAATCATTAACCATAGATGACCTTGATTTTCATTTATCATATGGATCAAATGAGGTGCAACTTCCTTTTAGCATTCAGTTAAATGACTTTATAGCTGAAAAATATCCAGGAACAGAAAATAGTTACTCTTCTTTTATGAGCAAGGTAACAGTTCAGGATAAAGAATCATTTGATTATGATATTTTCATGAATAACATTCTAAATTATAAAGGCTACAGATTCTTTCAAGCCTCATTTGATCCCGATGAAAAAGGTACAGTTTTATCTGTGAACAATGATTTTTGGGGAACATTCATAACATATGCAGGTTACTTTTTACTCTATTTAAGCATGATGGGGATTTTCTTTTTAGGAAACTCTAGATTTAAATTTTTAGCAAAACAATTAAATAAAAAGACAGCTGTTTTAGTTTTGCTATTATTCAGTTCAGGGTTATTTAGTCAAAATATTAATTCGGTTCCTAAAAGTGAATATATTGACTCAATAATTACATCAACATCATATACTAAAGATCATGCCAGTAAATTTGGAAAAATAGTTATTCAAGATAGTGGAGGGAGAATGAAGCCAGCTAACACTTTTTCATCTGAGTTACTAAGAAAGGTTAGTAGGTCAAACTCATATAATGGATTGAATTCTGATCAAGTATTACTCTCCATAATGGATAACCCAGGCGTATGGTTTAATGCACCACTTGTTTATATTAAATCACGTCAGAAAGGTGATACTATAAGAAAGATTATTGGTCTAGATAAAAATGTAAAGAAAGCTCCATTAGTTTCATTTTTTGATTCTATTGGAAATTATAAATTGGCTGAAAACCTAGAAAAAGCCTATTTAGCTCCTGTTCCAACCCAAATTGAAAAGGATATAATTGAATTAGATAGAAGAGTTAACCTTCTATACTCAGCTTTAGAGGGTAAAATAATGAGGATATTTCCTATTCCAGAGGATTTTAATAATAAATGGGTTTCTTATCCTGAAGTGAATGATGTTAAATTTAGTGGTGCTGACTCGTTATATGTAAATAATGTTCTTCAATTATATTTCCAAACTTTGAGAGTATCACGAGAAAGTAGTGATTACTCTCAGTCTGAGGATTTGCTTGAAAGCATTAAAGGCTATCAACTTAAATATGGAGGAAATGTTATGCCAAGTGATTTAAAAATATCATCTGAAATAACTTACAATAAAGTAGATATCTTCAACAGACTTTATAAATGGTATCTACTACTAGGGGCCTCTCTATTATTGATCTTAATTCTTCAAATTTTTAATGATAAGAAATTCTACAATATTCTCATAAAATTTATTGAATACTCAATATATTTCTTGTTTATCTTAAACACATTAGGTCTTGCTGCTAGATGGTATATAGCAGGTCATGCTCCCTGGAGTGATGCATATGAATCAATAATTTTTGTCGCATGGGCAACAGTAATATTCGGTATAATATTTGGGAGAAAATCATATTTCACTTTGGCTTCAGCAACTCTAGTATCCTCTATTATTTTATCTGTAGCCCACATGAATTGGTTAGATCCTTCAATAGCAAACCTTCAACCTGTACTTGACAGTTATTGGCTTATGATTCATGTTGCTGTTATAGTTGGAAGCTACGGTCCATTTGCCATTGGCATGATTCTGGGTATAGTTGTACTATTACTGACAATTATTGCAAATAAAAAGAACAGAAAATCTTTTGTAAAAAAATTAGAAGAATTAACTATTGTCAATGAGTTATCATTGACTATTGGACTTGTAATGTTAACTATCGGTAATTTTTTAGGTGGAATGTGGGCAAATGAAAGTTGGGGAAGATATTGGGGATGGGATCCAAAGGAAACATGGGCCTTAATAAGTATCATTATTTATACTGCAGTACTTCATTTAAGAATAGTGCCAAAACTTAACAATAAATGGCTTTTTAACTTATTAAGTATTATCTCCTTTGGTGCAATACTTATGACTTATTTCGGTGTCAACTTTTATCTAGTTGGCCTTCATTCATATGCTTCTGGTGATAAAGTCATTACTCCTGACTTTGTATATTATTCTGTTGGTTTTATAATTGTTTTAGGCTTAATTTCTTATTTTGCGAATAAGAAAAACCAAGTTCTTTAATGATTAAAATTAAAATTGAAAATGAGTATTCTAGATTAAAAAATGTAATACTTGGAATAGCCAATGATATAGGTGAACTTCCTAATATTTTTGATGCATATGATCCTCGATCGCTATATCATGCCAAGAATAATTCTTTCCCAGATGAAACTGATTTAATAAAAAATGTAGAAAAATTCTATAATAAATTATTAAAACATAATGTTGAAATTCTTAGGCCTGAAAATATTCCTAATTGTAACCAAATCTTCACTAGAGATCTAGGGTTTGTAATATCAAATATCTTCTTTATTTCTAATATTGTACC
>CABZAD010000002.1 GCA_902523665.1 uncultured Bacteroidota bacterium
TATCATATAAATTCTGTTCAAGAGTATCAACCTCAACATCATTTACAACAATTAAAATTGAGTCTGTAAATTTTATACTTTGATCAAAATATACTTTTTGAGGTGGAATCCAGAATTCTCCTGGATCAAACTTAATTAATGAGTATTTTTTAGAAATTTTTGAAGAATCAATAATTGAATCATGAGGATACGAGTCTAGTATTTCAAAAGGAATAAAATTTGGTTTTTCATCAAAACGAATATTGTATTTATTTTTTGAAATTATATCAATGGTATAAATAATTTCTTCTCCAATTTTAACGCTGGTAGTATCGATTGAACTATTAATAACAATATTAGGGTCAAAGTTTGCAGATTGTGCATTTACATATGATACAGAAAAAAAATAAAGAAATATTAATATATATCTCATTATGCCCTTTGTTTAAAATAACCTAAAAGTTTCTTAACATAGCTTTCATCTACCTTACAATTTATTACACCAGCTCCATTTTTATTGAATAAAGTTTCAAATTTCTTTATTGATAAATTGTAATTTGAAGAGTAATTTTCTCTGATTTGTTTTGATAAAGTATCAACCCATACTAATTCGTTTGTTTCAGCATCAATCATTGGCACAAAACCCAACTTAGGAATTAGAGTTTCCATTTGATCAAAAATTCTTATTCCGGTTAAATCATATTTTTTGGCAGCAAGCTTTAATGACTTTTCATAGTTATCATCAATAAAATCAGATAAAACAAAGACAATAGCCTTTTTTTGTATTATACTTAACAAGAACTTAAGTGATGAGTCAATGCTTGTCTTTGCACTCTTAGGTTTGAACTCGAGAAGCTCACGGATAATCCTTAAAATATGTTTTTTCCCTTTATTTGGAGGGATAAATAATTCAATGTTATCAGTAAATAAAATTGCACCTACTTTATCATTATTTTTTAATGCAGAGAATGCTAGTGTTGCAGCTATTTCTGTTACTATATCCTTTTTAAGTTTATTTCTTGTAGCAAAGTTTTTTGATCCACTAACATCTATTAGTAACATTAATGTTAGTTCTCTTTCTTCCTCAAAAATTTTAATAAATGGCTCGTTATATCTTGCTGTAACATTCCAATCAATTGATCTTATATCATCGCCAAACTCATACTTTCTGACCTCACTAAAAGTCATACCCCTCCCCTTAAAGGTGCTTAAGTATTCTCCTCCAAAAACATTATCACTTAACCTCCTACTCTTTATTTCAATTTGTCTTACTTTTTTAAGTAATTCTTTAGAATCCATTGATTATGGTACTTCAACAGTGTTTATAATTTGTTTGATAACATCCTCAGTAGTTACACTCTCTGCTTCAGCCTCATATGTTAAACCTATTCTGTGCCTTAACACATCCGTAATGACCTCTCTTACATCTTCAGGGATTACAAAACCTCTATGCTTTATAAAGGCATAACATTTTGAAGCAAGAGCCAAATTAATACTACCTCTTGGAGAAGCTCCAAAAGAAATAAGTGGAGATAAATTTTTCAAACCATATTTCTCAGGGTATCTTGTACAAAATATTAGATCTAAAATATATTTTTCAATCTTCTCATCCATGTAAACATCATTAATTACTCCTTGGGCCTTCGAAATTTGAGTGGTCGTGACAACTGGTTTAATTTTATCCTGTGATGATGAGAGATTCATGTTTATAATTCTTTGCTCCTCCTCTAATTCTGGGTAATCAACTACAACCTTTAACATAAACCTATCCACTTGAGCTTCAGGAAGAGGGTAAGTACCTTCTTGCTCAACTGGGTTTTGAGTTGCCATCACTAAAAACGGGTCAGTTAATTTAAATGTTTTATCCCCTATAGTTACTTGTTTCTCTTGCATAGCCTCAAGTAAAGCCGATTGAACCTTAGCGGGTGCACGGTTTATCTCATCAGCTAAGACAAAGTTTGCAAAAACTGGCCCCTGCTTAATAGAAAAATTACCTGCTTTCATATTATATATCATAGTCCCAATAACATCCGCTGGTAGTAAATCAGGTGTGAATTGAATTCTACTAAAAGATCCTTTAACTGCACTACTTAGACTATTTATAGCTAAAGTTTTTGCTAATCCAGGTACTCCTTCAAGTAAAATATGTCCTTTGCCTAGAAGCCCTATAAGCAGTCTTTCGATCATTTTTTTCTGACCAATGATTTTTTTATTTATTTCCATTGAAAGTAGATCGACAAAAGCACTTTCCTTTTTTATTAATTCATCATTTTTATTTAGATCAACATTATTTTTTGTATCACTCATATATACTGAATTTAATTATTCAAATTTCAAAATTTATTACTAAAATCCCTGTTAATAATTGGTTAAATTGGGCATGAGCACAGGACTCACTTGGAAAAGTATTCGGGGTATAAATAATCATTTTTAGGATAGTGACTCATGTCTACATTTTTTACTATGTTATAAATCTCTTTCCTAAAGTTATCAAAGTTAGTTTTATTTTTTGCAGAAATGAATAATGCCTTCCCATTTGTTTTATTCATCCAAGTATTTCTCCATTGCATCAAGGAAAAGTGACCATTATTTGAAGAAGAATCATTAAAATCAATTTTTTTATAATTATCAATTTTATTAAATATCATCAAGTTATACTTATTGTGACAATTTATTTCACTTAAAATTTTATTTACAGATAATATATGATCCTCAAAGCTTGGGTGAGAGATATCTACAATATGTAGAAGTATATCTGCATCTTTTACTTCCTCCAAGGTGCTTTTAAATGATTCAATAAGTTGAGTTGGTAGCTTTCTTATAAATCCAACTGTATCAGTTAAAAGGAAAGGCAATGTATTTATAACAACTTTTCTAACTGTAGTATCTAATGTAGCAAATAACTTATCTTCGGCAAAAACTTTACTCTTTGAAAGTATATTCATAATTGTTGATTTTCCAACATTAGTATATCCAACTAAGGCAACTCTAACTAGAGACCCACGATTACCTCTTTGAACTTTCATTTGCTTATCAATAGTAGAAATTTTCTTTTTTAATAGAGAAATTTTATCTCTAACTATCCTTCTATCAGTCTCAATTTCAGTTTCACCAGGACCTCTCATTCCAATACCCCCTTTTTGTCTTTCAAGGTGAGTCCAAAGACCTTTAAGTCTTGGGAGAAGATATTCGTATTGTGCTAATTCAACTTGAGTCTTGGCATAACTGGTCTTAGCTCTTTGGGCAAATATATCAAGAATAAGTGCGGTTCTATCTAATATTTTACACTTCAAAAGTCTTTCAATATTTGATTGTTGAGTTGGTGAAAGTTCATCATCAAAAACAACAATTGAGACGTCATTTTCTTTAATATATTTTTGAATTTCATCAATTTTTCCTTTACCAATAAATGTCTTTGGGTTTGGTGTTTTAACTCTTTGCTTATATTTTCTTAGTACTTTTCCTCCTGCTGTAACAGATAAAAATTCTAGTTCCTCAAGAAATTCATTAAGTTTTTCCTCATTTTGAGAATCATTAATCACACCTACAAGAACAGTTCTCTCAAAATTTGATTTTTGTGATTCAATCATTTTTTTTTAAAAAATTTCTTAATGTAAAGGTTTTACCGTCAAAGACTCCATATGTAAAATGGGTTATCCAATCACCTAGATTGATATATTTAGACTTTGTTTTAAGTTGATGAACAATTGGCAAATGTCGATGACCAAAAATAAAATAATCAATATGTTCTTTTGATAATTTTTTTAAACAATATTGTATTAACCACTCTTTATCCTCTCCTTTAAAATTAATATCCTCAGATACTGAAATAAGTTTATTTTTTTGTGATAAATACCTGCCAAGTCTAATACCAACATCAGGATGTATTAATCTGAATAACCATATAAAAAATGGATTTGATAGAATACGTTTCATTCTTTTGTATCCATAGTCTCCAGGTCCAAGCCCGTCACCATGGCCAATAAAAAAAGATTTTGAATTAAAAATAAAAAGCTCTGGTGATTTGAAAACCTTAATATTTAGTTCCTTCTGAAAATAGTCAGTCATCCAATAATCATGATTACCTACGAAAAAATAAATTTTTATTCCCATATCAGATAACTCAGCAAGTTTACCCAAAGTACGAGTAAAACCTTTAGGAACAGCCTCTTTATATTCAAACCAAAAGTCGAATAAGTCACCAAGTAAAAAAATAATCTCAGCATCATGCTTAATTGAATCTAGCCATTTAACAAAAATCTTTTCTCTATCACGGCTTTCTTTTAATGAAGTTAATCCGAGATGATTATCTGAACTAAAATATATTTTTTTGTCTTTTGGAATCTCCATAAATATTATCCTATTGCATTGCTTAAATCATCTATTAAATCTTCAACATCCTCTATTCCAACACTCAATCTAAGAAGGGACTCTACTAATCCTGATTTTTTTCTTTCTTCTACAGGTATAGAAGCATGTGTCATACTGGCTGGATGACAACATAAGCTTTCTACTCCCCCAAGAGACTCAGCAAGCGTAAACAATTTTAGATTTTCAGCTATTTTTTTTGAAGTTTCAAATTTATTATCAACAGGAATGAAAGAAACCATTCCACCAAAACCATTCATCTGTTTTTTTGCAATATCATAATTTTTATGATCTTTAAATCCTGCCCAATATACATCAGCAATTTTTTTATTTTCTCTTAAAAAAATTGCTATTTTTTCTGCATTTTCCGAGTGTCTTTGCATCCTTAAATGAAGAGTTTTTATTCCTCTTAAAGCTAGAAAACAGTCCATTGGACCTGGAGTAGCTCCAGATGCATTTTGAATAAAAGATAATTTTTTATGAAGATTTTCATCATTTAATACAATAGCTCCAATTACAACATCACTATGACCAGCAATATATTTTGTTGCAGAATGCATTACAATATCAGCTCCTAGATCTATAGGTCTCTGAATATATGGTGTTGCAAAAGTATTATCAACACATAAAAGAATATTATTTTTTTTGGCTAAAAATGACATTGTTTTAATGTCAACTACATTCATCATTGGATTGGTTGGGGTTTCAACCCATATAAGTTTTGTGTTTGAGTTAATTTTTTCTTTAACAGAGGTTAAGTCTTCCATATTTACAAAATGAAATTTCAACTGATACTTCTCAAAAATTTGCATAAATAGCCTGTAGCTTCCTCCATATAGATCATTTGTAGAAATTATCTCATCTCCGGGACTCAAAGTTTTAATGATAGCATCAATAGCTGCTAAACCTGATGAAAATGCTAATCCATACTCAGCATTTTCGATGGAGGCCATAGCTCTTTCAAAATTTGTTCTTGTTGGATTATGGGTTCTACTGTACTCATAACCCTTATGCTTACCAGGTGATGACTGAGCATAAGTTGAAGTTTGATATATTGGAGTCATAACAGATCCATATGCAGGATCAAGTATTTGACCTCCATGAATAGCCCTAGTATTAAACTTCATTTTTTTCTTCATAAGTGCAAAGATAAAGATATTCGAAATTAGCTTTATGATTCTTTTAAAATGATTTTCTTTGTTGGATAATCTTAAAAATGAATAAAAGATATTTAGCGTTAATTGCTGCATTCTTGGCAACTAGCATCTATGGAATTAATCATACTGTAGCCAAGGAAGTTATGCCCATTTACATAGGATCTTCTGGATTTATAATGTTAAGATTGTTAGGTGCTACATCAATATTTTGGTTAATAGGTCTATTTATACCAAAAGAGAAAATTGAATCCAAGGATTTTGTAAGAATTGTTTTTGCTTCAATATTAGGTATGTGTACTAATATGTTAGCCTTCTTTAGGGGACTTGAACTATCAACCCCAATTAATAGTGGAGTGATAATTACACTCTCCCCTGTTTTAGTACTAATACTTTCATATTTTTTTTTAAAAGAGAAAATTACTTTAAATAAAGTAATTGGAATTTTTATTGGTTTTTCTGGTGCAATTTTTCTAATACTAAATAGTAGTAAAACAGGAATAAATGCTCCAAACATACCACTAGGAAACTCTTTTTTCCTTTTGAATGCATCTGCATATGCAGGGTATCTTGTAATCGTCAAGCCATTGACAAAGAAGTATAATATTTTTACATTGATGAAATGGCTTTTTTTAGTTGGCCTAATTCTTTCTTCACCTATTACTTACAATCAATTTATAGAAGTTAATTGGTCTGAGCTTCCCTGGTTTGCTATCTGGAGAATGATGTATGTTGTAATAGGTACTACTTTCTTAACATATCTATTTAATGTCTATGCATTAAAAACTTTATCACCAACAACAGTTGGTTCGTTTATTTATCTTCAGCCAATAATTACAATAATTTTTGCTTTAATTATTGGTAGTGATACACTAGATTCAACCAAAATTTTTTCGTGTATCCTGGTATTTGTTGGAGTATACTTAGTCTCACTTAAGAATAAGAATGGCTAATAAACAATAATAAATAATAATAAAATATTATAGTGATTTTAAATTTTCTGTAATAAATTTGAAAAAAATCAATTCCTATGAGAACTATATTTATTTTGTTTTTATCAATTTTACTCTTTTCATGTAACAACTCTAATGAAACTAAAGAAAAGTTTACATATGAAAGAGTTAAAGAGGATACATCGTCTGTTCAAACGAACATGATATCTAATAACATAGTATTGAATTCAAATGATCAAATGAAATTTGATAAAAAAGTTATTCGAGTAAATTCTAATCAAAAAGTCACTCTCAAGCTAAATCATACAGGAAAATTTCCTGCTATCTCTATGGGTCACAATTTTGTGTTAATTAAAAAAGGTGTTGATATTAATGAATACGCATTAAGAGCAGCCGGAGCAAGAAATACCGAATACATTCCTGAGGGTGGAAATGAAATTGCCTACACAAAGATGTTGGGCGGAGGTGAGACTGATACAATAACATTTGACGCACCTGATCCAGGTACTTACGTGTTTGTGTGTACATTTCCTGGTCATTATCAATTGATGATGGGGGAATTTATAGTAATCTAAGTTGGGACACTTCCTTGAATACCAAATTCATTTAAATCTGCACATCCATCGTATTTTCCAGGAACAGGTCTATAGTTTAATATATTATACATAACATATTCATTTACCCTATACGAACGTACAGTAAGATTTCTTATATTTTCTAAATAACTCGAAATGAATTTTTCATTTTCATTTTCAAAGTCGCTCTTATCTAGATATTTTGAAAGATATTGACTAAAAATTTCTGTATTCAAATTATCACTATTTGTTTCTTTTTTTACTAATGAAAGAAATTTGTTTAAATCTTTTAATACAATTTCTTTATCATTTTTATTTAAAATAGCATTTAAATAGGAATCTGTAAACCTAACAATTTTTAAAGATATTGCTCCAGGTGTATCCGTTTCAGGTATTATTGATTCCATTATTAATTCTAGGTTTGACAATTGATAATCATTAAAAAATTTTGGTGTCCAGGTCGAATCTGAACTCTGACATCCTTGAATTATTGATACAACAGAGCTTGATAGTGTAATTGTACCAAATGATAATCCAATATTTTTAATTGCTTTCCTTCTGTCCATTAAATGTTCATTTTTTTTAACTCACTTACGGCATGGCTTACAGCTCTCGCTGTAAGTGCCATATAGGTAATAGATGGGTTTTGATTTCCACCAGATGTCATACAAGATCCATCTGTAACGTAAACATTTTTTACTGAATGTAACTGATTATTAGAGTTTAAGACTGATGTTTTTGGGTCCCTTCCCATTCTAGCTGTTCCCATCTCATGAATTCCGTGACCAAAATTATAACTATCAATTCCATCATATGCATAAACTCCTTTGAATCCTGATCTTTCAAGCATTTCTTGAGCTTGATTCATCATATCTTTTCTCATTTCATATTCATTATTACCTAATTTAGCATCAAATGTAACTGTTGGAAGATTCCATTTATCTTTTTTAGAATAATCTAAGTATATCCTGTTATTGTGATTTGGAAGAATTTCACCAAAACCACTCAAACTTGCACCCCATTTTCCAGGTTGAGATATTAATTTTTTAAATTGTGGCCCAAAGGATGACATCTCTTTTACTGAATCAATTGAATTCAAACCAATGCCACCACCGCCTTGATACCCATAACCCCTTACAAAATTTTTCATTTTTGTTTTTTTATTTATGTTTCTAAACCTTGGGACAAAAATTCCACCGGGTCTTCGACCATATTCAGTTTTATCAGAAAAGTCGTCTAAATATCCTCCTGCTCCAATTATAAAATGATGATCCATAAGATTATGACCTAGCTCTCCGGAATCATTTCCCATACCATTTGGAAATCTATTTGACTTAGATTGTAATAAAATTGATGAAGAGGGAATAGTAGATGCACAAACAAAAATTACTTTAGAAAAAAATTCATAGGTTAAATTTGTTTCTGCATCAATTACCTTAACACCAGTTGCTCTTTTCTCATTTTCATCATAAATTATCTCGTATACTATTGAGTGAGGTCTCAGAGTCATATTACCCGTAGCCTCAGCTGCAGGTAATGTAGAGGAATTACTACTAAAGTATGCACCGTAAGGACACCCTCTTCTACATAAATTTCTATTCTGACATGTAACACGGCCAAGGCCAGGTTTAGTGCCTTCTGTGATATGAGCAACTCTGGCAGAGGTTAATATCCTGTCATTGTAATTCTCATATATCTTTTCTTTGAGATATTTTTCTGCACAATTTAGATCCAGCGGTTTCAAAAATTTACCATCAGGGAAGTGTGATAAACCCAGTTTTTCCCCACTAACTCCAATATATTCCTCAACATAATCATACCATGGAGAAATATCTTTATATCTAATTGGCCAGTCAACCCCAAAACCATCATTTATGTTTGCTTCGAAATCAAGGTCACTAAGTCTGTATGTTTGCCTTCCCCACATTAGTGATCTTCCTCCAACATGATATCCCCTAATCCAATTAAATGGCTTTTCTTCATTATAAGGATGATCATTATCATTTACCCAAAAATGTTTAGTCGATTCTGTACATTGACCTGTCCTAGTTTGTTTTGGATGGTCCTTATATAGTTGTTGAGTCTTTGTATTGCCTGCTTCAAATTCCCAAGGATGCATGTTCATGGTTGGGTAATCTTCAATGTGCCTTACCATTCTGCCTCTTTCTAATACAAGTGTCTTTAATCCTTTTTCAGTGAGTTCTTTAGCCGCCCAACCACCACTTATACCAGTTCCAATAACTATAGCATCAAATTTATTTTCCATTAAACCTAATTAGAAACCAATTCTAATTTAACATTAAATATTTTAAATCATAATTAATTATTTAAATTTATATTTATAGTATATAAAACCATTTAATATGAAACGTAAAGAATTTATCAAATTAGCTTCAACTAGTGCACTTAGTTTATCCTCATTAGGTCACCTATCTTTCAATTTATTTAGAGAACCTTTTTTTAAACTTTCTCTTGCTCAATGGTCCTTCAATAAAAGTATTAGATATGGATCAATGTCACCGTATAGTTTTGCAAAAGTTGCTAAAGATCTAGGTTTTGGTGGCTTAGAATATGTTAATCAATTGTACATGGGTATTATGGATACATCAGGTGGTGATAAAATTACATCAGTAAAGTTTTGGGCTAAAGAAAATAGTAAGTTAGCAAATGAGAATGGGATTGAAAATGTATTAATTATGATTGATAGTGAAGGAGACTTAGCTGATGAAAATAGAAATAGAAGAAACCAATCAATTGATAATCACAAATTATGGGTAGATGCAGCTAACGAATCTGGGTGTAAAAGTATTAGAGTAAATCTACATGGTACAAATAATAAAAATAAATGGAAAGAGTATTCTATGGAAAGTCTTACTAAGCTTGCAAGTTATGCTCAAAGCTTAAATATTAATGTTATTGTTGAAAACCATGGTCAACTATCATCCAATATTCCAGTTTTAATGGAGGTTATAAATAGTGTAAACATGAAAAATTGTGGAACACTTCCTGATTTTGGAAATTTTTGTATGGTTTCAGGTTATGGTAATATTTTTGGTGGTGAATGTCCAGAAATTTATGATTTATACAAAGGTGTTGAGGAAATGATGCCTAAAGCATATGCAGTAAGTGCCAAGTCGAATGATTTTGACAGTAATGGAAATGAAAAGACAATTGATTATGAAAAAATGCTTAGAATAGTTAAAAATTTTGGTTATAACGGGTTCATAGGTGTTGAATATGAGGGAAGTAGACTTTCAGAAATTGAAGGAATTAAGGCAACCCGAGATTTATTAATTAAAATTGGTCAATCAATATAACAGAGAATGAATAAGTCAATAAATATTAGATTAAGTATAATGATGTTTCTGGAATTTTTTATATGGGGATGTTGGTTTGTTACAATGGGGACGTTTCTTTCCCAATCTTTCAATTCTTCTGGAGCACAGATTGGTCTTGCATATGAGACTCAATCTTGGGGAGCAATAATTGCTCCATTTATTATTGGACTTATAGCTGACAGGTACTTTGATGCAGAAAAGATTCTTGCATTAATTCATATTATTGGTGGTGGTCTTTTATTCATGTGTTCGATAGCCATTGGGTTTGAAAGTTTTTTCCCTTATATACTCATATATATGATACTTTATATGCCAACTTTAGCGCTGGTAAACTCCATTTCTTTTAGACAAATGTCTGATCCATCAAAAGAGTTCCCTAAAATTAGGGTTTGGGGTACAATTGGTTGGGTTGTAGCAGGTTTAGTAATAAGTTATGGTGTTGGTTGGGAAGCAAGCCAAACACTTGAATATACTTTCTACTTAGCTGCTATTGTTTCAGTAATTCTTGGTGTTTTCAGCTTTACATTGCCTAAGACTCCCCCTAAAGGAAAGAATTCTTCTAGCCCAAGTTTAAAAGAAATTCTTGGCCTTGATGCTTTAAAATTACTTAATGACTCGAAATACTTAATATTTTTTATATCATCAATTTTAATTTCAATTCCTTTGTCATTTTATTATGCAGATGCAAATTTATTCTTAAATGAACTTGGTATGGCTAATGCTGCGGGTGTTATGACTTTGGGTCAGATTTCTGAGGCTCTATTCATATTGTTACTTCCTGTTTTCTTAAAAAGATATGGTATTAAAACTACTCTTGCAGTAGGTATGTTTGCTTGGGCATTAAGATATGTGCTTTTTGCTTTTGGAGATACAGGATCTAATATTTGGATGCTCATTTTTGGAATAATCTTACATGGTGTTTGTTATGACTTTTTCTTTGTTTCAGGTCAAATCTATACTGACTTTAAAGCTGGAGAAAAATATAAAAGCGCTGCGCAGGGTCTAATAACTCTTGCAGTTTATGGAATAGGTATGTTAATTGGATTTAGACTTGCTGGAAGAGTAACAGATATCTATGCAATAGACGGTGGGCACAATTGGTCCGAAATATGGACAATACCAGCGATTTTTGCATTTGTAGTATTCGTATTATTCATAGTAATATATAAAAACGAAAAAATAGAAATTGAAAAGTAAAATTAGATTAGGAATTCTTGGTGGCGGTGGAGATTCTCTAATTGGGATTGTTCACAGAATTGCTTCATCTATGCACGACAAATACTCTATAATTGGTGGTGTTTTTAATCCAGATTATTCTGAAAATCTAAAATTTGCAAAAGAGATTGGCCTTGATGAATCACGAGTTTATGAAGACTATGACAAAATGATTCAAGAAGAGTTAAAATTAGACAAAAGTCAAAGAATGCAAGTTGTCTCAATATTGACCCCCAACTTTCTTCACTATCCTATGGCTAAAAAGCTTCTTGAAAATAATTTTAATGTAATTTGTGAAAAGCCTATGACAACTACTTATGAAGAGGCTCTCAATTTAGAAAGAATTTATAAATCCAAAAAATTAACTTTTGCTGTCACTTATACTTACACTGGGTACCCAATGATTAGACAAATGAAGGAAATGATAAAAAATGGTGTAATTGGAAATATTCAAAGAGTAGATCTTCAATACTATCAGGGTTGGATTAATCCTATTATTCATGATAGTGTGAGAAGATCTGAAACATGGAGACTTCAACCTGATATGTCGGGAATAAGTTGTTGTATTGGTGATATTGGCACTCATGCCTTTGACATGTTAGAATATGTAACCGGAATGGAAGTACAAGAACTCTTGTCTGATTTAAATTATGTTTATGATGATAATACAATGGATGTAGATGGGACAATTTTAATTCGATTTTCAGATAAAATAAAAGGAGTCATTAGAGCTAGTCAGATAGCTACAGGTGAAGAGAATTGTTTTACAGTTGCAATATATGGAAGAAAAGGTGGGTTAAAATGGCAACAAGAAAATCCAAATTATCTTAATCATTTAAGTGATTCAAAGCCTCTTCAGGTTCTTAAACCTGGTCATAATTACAATTCTAATTTTTCAAAAATTTCAGCTAAATTACCGCCAGGACATCCAGAGGGTATGTTTGACTCCATGGCTAATATATATAATGGTGTAGCAAGGGAAATTCGAGGTGAAAAGGAATTTGATGGAGAGTTTCCTTCACTAAATGATGGTCTGAGGGGAATGTTATTTATAGAAAAAGCTGTTGAGTCTCATCAAAAAGGCAACAAATGGGTAAAATTAAATTAAAATGAAGACTATAAAAGGACCTGCAGTATTTCTTGCTCAATTTGTAGATAAATCTGAACCATTTAATTCTCTCGATGGAATATGTAAATGGGCATCTGAATTAGGATATAAGGGTATTCAAATTCCAACATGGGAGAGTTCATTAATTGATTTAGATAAGGCATCTGAGAGCCAAGATTATTGTGATGAATTGTCTGAAAAAGTTAGATCATATGGCCTGGAGATAACTGAACTATCTACTCATCTTCAAGGCCAGCTTGTAGCAGTGCATCCTGCATATGATTTGATGTTTGATAATTTTGCACCTGATAATCTAAAAAAAAATCCAAGAGAAAGAACAAAGTGGGCGGTTGAGACAGTTAAAAAAGCTGCAATTGCTAGTAGGCGTCTTGGCTTAAAATCTCATGCAACTTTTTCTGGAGCCCTTCTATGGCACACATGGCACCCATGGCCTCAGGCTCCCATGGGATTAGTTGAAATGGGTTTTAAGGAATTGGCAAAAAGATGGCTCCCAATTTTAAATGTATTTGATGAAAACGGAGTTGATGTTTGTTATGAAATACACCCAGGAGAAGATCTTCATGATGGTATAACATTTGAACGTTTTCTTAAGGCTACAAATAATCATAAGAGGGTAAATATATTATACGATCCAAGTCATTTTATACTTCAGCAGCTAGACTACATAACATATATTGATCATTATCATGAATTTATAAAGTCTTTTCATGTAAAAGATGCTGAATTTAATCCTACAGGTAAGAAAGGAGCTTTTGGAGGTTATTTAGATTGGGCTGATAGAGCTGGAAGGTATAGGTCTCTTGGTGACGGTCAGATTGATTTTAAAACTATTTTCTCAAAATTAACCCAGTATGGATGTGATGTTTGGGCAGTTTTGGAATGGGAGTGTTGTATCAAAAGTCCTGAACAGGGAGCAATCGAAGGTGCAAAAATAATTCAAGATTTAATTATTAATTGTACCGATAAAAAATTCGATGATTTTGCAGGAGGTAAAACAAATGATGAAGATTTAAAAAACATTTTAAATATTTAAATATGATAAGGCTTATTATTTTTCTTTTTATTTCAAGTTCGTTAATTTCTCAGGAGTCAGATTGGAAATATCTTTTTGACGGTAGCTCTTTAGAAGGATGGCATCAATACAAAAGTGATAAAATGAGTGAAGCTTGGTATATAGAAGATGGTGAGCTCGTTTTAAATTCAAGTAATGATAATATTAGTAGAGGTAATGATATATTATATGAAAAAGAATTTTCCAATTTTGAACTATCCTTGGAGTGGAAAATACCAAGAGGTGGGAATAGTGGTGTATTTTTCAATGTAGTTGAAATTGATGAAGTAGATGCACCATGGAAAACAGGTCCAGAAATACAAATTTTAGATAATAACTATTTCTTTGATACAAATCAAAAAGATTTATTAGATTATTTAAAAAAATTTAATGGTAAAAATGAAAAGCTAAGCAATTACCATAAGGCTCCTGCTCTATATGGTCTTAAGCCTATAGGAGAAATTAAATATAATCCTCACGGAGAGTGGAACCACTTGGTTTTGAAAGTAGATAACAAGAAGAATGAAGGATCAATTACTTTGAATGGTAAATATGTATATTCTTTTCCACTATATGGTGAAGAATGGGATAAATTGATATCTCAATCAAAATTTAATTCTGATGATTATTTTTCTGGATTAAGCCCTGATCATATTTTTTACACTTATGCTCCATATTTTGGTAAATTTCAATCTGGTAAGATAGGTTTACAAGATCATGGTTGGAGTGTAAGGTTTAAAAATATAAAAATTAAAGAATTATAAATGAGATATTTACTAATATTGTTTATTACATTTTTTTCTCCAATTTTTTTTGAAAATGTTCAATCTGATTGGAAATACATATTTGATGGAAAAAGTTTTGATGGATGGCATCAATATAATAGTGATGAAATTGGGAGTCAATGGTCTATAGATAACGGTGAATTAATCTTTACAAATAATAAAGAGAAAAAACAGGATCTTGTAACAGAACAAGAATTTGAAAACTTTGAACTTTCAATTGAGTGGAATATTTCAAAAGGAGGAAATAGTGGGATTTTTTATGGAGTAAAAGAGTTCGCTGAACTGGATGAGGCATACAAATCAGGGCCAGAGATTCAAGTATTAGATAATGAAAATTTTTATACTGCTACTAAACTTCATAGAAGCCCATCGTTATATGATCTAGTTGGGCCTGATAAAAATAATGTGATGGTTAATCCTCATGGAGAGTGGAATCATTTATTGCTCAAAATTGATCACAAAAAAAATTTAGGTACAGTAGTAATGAATGGGCATTTTGCTTTTTCATATCCACTATCTGGGCCAGAATGGGATAAGCTTGTTTCAAAATCTAAATTTAGATTTAAAGATTACTATGTCAATAGAGGTACAAATAATGAATTTCTAGCATTTGGATCATTTAAATCTGGTAAAATTGGTCTTCAGGACCATGGAAGCAATGTCAAATTTAGAAATATAAAAATTAGAGAATTATAAACAATAGCATGAAATACTTTATATGTAACAATGAGAAAAAAGAGAGGCTTGTAAAAATAAAGAAGAATATCTTTAATTCTATAAGATGACCAATAAGCTTATTGTCTTTTCAGCCCCTTCAGGAGCAGGTAAGACTACCTTAGTAAAATATATAATTGAAACTTTTAGTAAAATCCAATTTTCAATCTCCGCAACATCAAGAATAGCTAGAGGTAAAGAAAAGAATGGTGTAGATTATTATTTTTTAAGTAATGAAGAATTTAAGGCTAAAATTGAAAATGAAGAATTTATTGAATATGAAGAAGTTTATGGAGGGAAATACTATGGTACACTTAAATCTGAATTAGATAGGATATGGAAGACTAACAAAATAGCAATTTTTGATATTGATGTTGTTGGAGGTGCGAATATCAAAAATATGTTTCCTGATGAAACTCTCTCAATCTTTGTTATGCCTCCAAGTATTGATATATTAAAAAATAGACTTCTTGAAAGGGGTGATGTTTCTTTAGAAGAAATAAACTTAAGAGTTAGAAAAGCTGAAAATGAATTAGACTATGCTTCAAAATTTGATAATATTATCATTAATAAAGATCTTGAGGAATCAAAAAAAATCGCCCATACCTTAATAAAAGAATTCATTGATGAGTAACGTAGGTCTTTACTTGGGAACTTTTAATCCTATACATAACGGTCATGTTATTTTAGCTGAATATTTTTCAAAATTATCTGAGTTAGATGAAATCCTGGTTGTTATTAGCCCGCAAAGTCCTTTCAAAAAAGAGAGTAAGTTAATTAATGATAAAGATAGGTTGAAAATGGCTGAGACTGTATTCAAAAAGTTTGACAATGTTAAAGTTTCAGATATAGAATTTAAAATGTCTAAACCTAATTTTACAATTGATACTCTTAAGGAATTCAAAAAAAAACATAGATATAATAAGCTAATTTTATTAATAGGAGAGGATAACCTAGTAGGTTTTAATAAATGGAAAGATTATAAAAAAATTATTGAAATTGCTGAAGTTTATGTCTATCCAAGAGATACAGAACTAAAAATTCCTGATGAAATCTTATCCAATAGTAATATTAAGCTTGTTGATGCACCAAAAATAAAAATTTCAAGTAGTCATATTCGAGAATTAATTAAGTCAAAACAAAATATTGACTCATTAGTTCCAAAAGAGGTTCTGAAATTCTTTGAATTAAACAACTAAGTTTTTTATCAAATCAATAAGGTTATCTGTTAATTTTTCTCTTGAGAATGACTCAATATCTTTTGGGATCTCCTTCTTATAATTACCCTCAAACCAATTATCATACTCTTTTTTTATAAAATCCACTACTTTAATTACATCGTTACTATCTGCATTAAAAGATTTTTTGGAACTTTGCAGGATAAGATTTGACTCTTTTGCCAAGTTTGAAAAGTTAATAATTGGAGAACCTGAGGCAAGATATTCGATAAGTTTCCCTGAAACCATATCGGTATCTTCTGTATTCAAATAATTAAAATTTATTAATAGGTGTGATGACTTAATAATCTTTATTGCTTTTTCATGCGTTACATAACCATTATCAATGAAGTGAATTTTTTCTGAAAAAAGACTTTTGACTTCTTTATCAATTTTACCAGCAAAAGTAAAAATCAAATTTAAATCTTGATACTTATTTTTTAATAAGCTTAATGCCTCGAAGAAAAGTTGATAATTATGATTTTTAGAAAGAATACCTGTAAATACAATATTATAACTATCAGGTTTAATTTCTTCAATTTTATCATAAGCTGTTTTATCATATCCATTGTAAATCTTGTAAATTTTCTTTGAGTTTAATAATTTATCTTTTAAAATAGTTTGATATCTATTGCCTACAGTTGTTAGAATAGCATCTGCACTATTTAATACATCTGCCTCAAATTTTAAATTTAATTTTTTGACGTATTTAAATTGAAATTTATTTTTTAGATAAAAAATTTCAGCCCACGGATCTCTTAGATCAACTATCCATTTTAATTTAAACTTTTTATAAATTTTTTTACCTATTAAATGAGATGAATGAGGAGGACCAGTTGTAATAACACAATTAATATTATTGTCTTCAATTATTTTTTTAGCTTTTTTAAATGCAAAATAGTTCCATCCAATTCTTGAGTCTGGAATAAAGAAATTTAATCTTATAAATAATGCTATTTTATCAAAAAAAGATTGAGTTGGAATGTAAGACTGAGGTATTGCTTTATTTTTATTCCCAGACTTAAACATAGAATATAATTTTAAAATTTCAAAGCTAGGTGTCTTATGAACTTCAATACCCTTAACTTGATCAGTGAGTGAATTATCAATTAAATTATATGAGGCATATTTAGAATCAACTGTAAGAACAATAGGGTTATACCCAAATTGCTTAAGATATTTTGTAAAAAACATCCATCTTTGAACTCCTGATCCCCCTGATGGTGGCCAGTAATAAGTTATTATAAGAATATTTAACTTATTCAAACTAATCTAATTTAAGTTGAAGCCCAACACCAAAGACTTCTCTTACCTGTAGTCTTGAAATGGCATTATCATCGTAAATTAACTGAAAAATTAGTTGAGTCGAAAGGATAGGATTCACATCTACATCAATTTGAGCAAGATAATCTAAATCTACATTAGAAGCATCTTCAAGATAATTAGAGAACAACTTTAAGTCCTGTTTATACTTTACATTTTCAAGCAAGTTTCCCTCCGAGTGAAAAGTTAAATTTGCTCCTAATTCATACCTGGACGATTTATTCTGTGAAACTCCAAAATAAGAATCACCACTTTTTAAATCCTTAGTAAATTTTTTGCTGACTAAAATTAATCTTGAAGCAACAGGGGAATAGTTTATCCATAATTTTTCATCTTTTTTCCAAAGGAAACCAGAACCCAATTGAAAGTATGCGGGGGACAAAATTCTAGTTGTTAAGTCACGTATCTCATTATTGTCTGAATCCTTGCTGTATTTATATCCATTTCCAATTTGGGAAGTGAAGTTAAAAAATGCTGAAAAAGATAAATTTTTGGTAAATTCTTTACCAATTATAGATTGTAGTAAAATTCTATCATCGATTTTTCTAGCAAACGGAGCATTTTTATATTTGGCTAATCCATAGGCAGTCTCAAAGTTGGTTAACCAATTCCATCCTTGATCTTTGAACTCCCACTCATAGTCGAACTTTATTGTACCTGAAAAGTTGTTTGTTCCACCTCCTACCCAATCACTAAATCCAGTTTGGTTTAACAGAATAGCAACATTTCCTCTGGTTGTCCAAAGTGTATCTTTTTTAACTTCCTCTTGAGAAAAGGTATTTAGAGAAATTAACAAAAAGAAAAAAAGAAAATTTTGTTTCATGAAATAATTACAAAAATCCTAATTCAAGTTTTGCTTCTTCACTCATAAGGTCTTTTGTCCAAGGTGGATCAAATGTAATTTCAACCTCTGCCGTTTTGACTTCGTCAATCGATCTAATTTTCTCTTCAACTTCTTGGGGAAGAGACTCAGCAACTGGGCAATTTGGTGAAGTTAGGGTCATTAGAATCTTAACCTCATTATCCTCATTCACAAATACATCATAAATTAATCCTAATTCATATATGTCTACAGGTATTTCAGGATCGAAGATTGATTTTAATTCTTTAACAATTTTTTCGCCTAAATCTTGTGTGTTAATTTTTGTCATTTTATTTTCTTGCTTGATATGCTAAAGCATATATCTTAATTTGTTTTATCATTGACAAGAGTCCATTTGCCCTAGTCTGCGATAGATGACTATTTAAGCCAATTTTATCAATAAAATCTATATTAGCTGAAATAATTTCTTCTGGTGTATGACCTGAGAAGACTCTAATTAAAAGAGAAATTATACCTTTAGAAATTATCGCATCACTATCTGCCTCAAATATAACTATGTTATTATCAAATGATGAATTAAGCCATACTTTACTCTGACAACCTTTTATAAGATTTGAATCAATTCTGTTACTGTCGTTAAATTCAGGGAGATTCTTACCAAGATCTATTAAATATTGATATTTTTCTGACCAATCCTGAAAAAAATCGAACTCATCAATAATTTGATCTTGTATTTCTTTAATACTATGCACAGTTAAAATTAAGGAATTATCCCAACATTTTTGATGCCTTTTTTACTGCATCAATAAATAAATCAATTTCACTTTTTGTATTGTAAAAAGAAAAAGAGGCCCTAACAGTTCCTGGAATATTAAAATGATCCATAATTGGTTGGGTACAATGTTGACCTGTTCTGACAGCAATTCCATATTGGTCAAGAATAGAACCAATATCTGAAGGATGGTGATTACCAATATTAAAAGAAATAACAGATATTTTATTATCTATATCTCCATATATTTTAATATTATCAATTTTTTTAAGATTTTCAGTAGCATAATCTAACAATTCTTTTTCGTAAGCTTCTATATTGTCAAAACCAATTGAGTTCATATAGTCTATAGCTGCACCAAAACCAATAACTCCAGAGATATTTGGAGTTCCAGCCTCAAATTTATGAGGAAGGTCAGCATACTCAGTTTTCTTGAATGTAACATTGGATATCATCTCACCTCCTCCTTGATAAGGTGGAAGTGAGTTTAATAACTTTGATTTTCCATACAAAAAACCAACTCCAGTTGGACCACATAATTTGTGAGCAGATGCAACATAATAATCCACATCTAATTCCTGCAAATTAATTTTAAAATGAGCAGCCCCCTGGGCGCCATCAATTAAAACTTTACTATTATTCTTGTGAGCAAGATTAATAATTTCTTTTATTGGATTAACAATACCAAGAGTATTTGATACATGATTAATAAAGACAAATTTTACATCAGGTGTAAGTAATGATTTATATTCATCAATATTAAGAGTGCCATCATCATTAATTGGTATTACTTTTAATTTTGATCCAGTTTTTTCACATAACATTTGCCATGGGACAATATTTGAATGATGCTCCATCTCTGAGACAATTAATTCATCTTTTGAAGAAATAATTTCTTCTAGACCTGATGAAATAATGTTAATACCATGAGTAGTTCCTGAGGTAAAAATTATTTCATGTTCATGAGCAGCACCAAAATGATTTTTTATTATTGTCCTGGAATTTTCATATTTATTTGTAGCGTCTGCACTGAGAGAATGTAACCCTCTGTGAATATTAGAGTTATTCTCCTTGTAGTAATTTGAAATTACATCGATAACTTGATTTGGAGTTTGAGATGTAGCAGCATTATCAAAGTAAATTAGGTCAGTATTATTGACCTTTTTACTTAGTATTGGAAAGTCATCTCTTATTTTATATACATCTAACATTTACAAATCAAAGCCTAAGTCAACATCAAGCTTTTTTGAGATTAATGAGTTAATTCTTTTCTTTAGACTAGGAATATTAACACTTTTTAGAATACTATTTGCAAATCCATAAGTAAGCAAAGCAATTGCTTCTTTTTCTGGAATACCTCTGGATTTTAAGTAAAAAAGTGCTTCTTTGTCAAGCTGTCCAATTGTACAACCGTGCGAACACTTAACATCATCTGCAAATATTTCTAATTGAGGTTTTGCATTAACCTTAGCTTTATTGTCAATTAAAATATTATTGTTTTGCTGAAATGCATTTGTTTTTTGTGCAATTTGGTCAACAAGTATTTTTCCATTAAAAACACCAACAGATCTTTCAGAAAAAATTCCCTTATAATCTTGATGGCTTTCACAATTTGGTTGAGCATGGTTCACAAGTGTGTTATGATCTACATGCTGATCTGCTTCAAGTATCGTGAGGCCTTTTAATGTGGATTGAATATTGTCCCCTTTATGATAAAAATTTAAATTGTTTCTGGTTAATTTTCCACCAAAAGAAAAAGTGTGAACCCTAACATTACTATCCCTTTGTTGATCGATAAATGTATTATCAATTAAATTAGAAGTTTCTAAGTCATTCTGAATTTTATAATAATCTATAAATGAATTTTTTTCAGCATATACCTCAGTTAGTGAATTAGTAACACCGTCATGCGCTCTTAAACTTTGGTGTCTTTCTATTATTTCAACTCTGGCATTTTCTTCAACAATTATTATGTTTCTTGGTTGAAGCCATAAAGGTTTATACTTTCCTGAAGAAAAGTGTAAAATCTGAACAGGATCCTCAGGTAAAACAGATTTTGGTATATAAATGTATGCTCCTTCCTGAGTATATGAAGTATTTAATGAAGCTAAACTCTGGTCGTCTGGAACTATTTTATTAAAATATTTATTTATTGTCTTTTTATACTTAGTTTTTGACAAAGCAGCAGACAATACGCATATATCCATGCCATCATGCGTAGTGTTTGATAAAAATGGATTGAAAACACCATCAACAAAAACTATTTTAAATGAATCTATATCATTGATGGAATATTTTTTTATATCCTTTAGTCCAACATTTGGATTGTTTTTTACAGATAAACTATAATCTTTTTGTATGATTGATTTTAGAGATGTATACTTCCATAGTTCATCTTTTTTTGAAGGAAATCCTTTACTTTCAAATCTCTTTAAGGCATTTTTTCTATCAGTGTGAATCGGATTATCAAGATCTACTACTTGTTCAAAAGCAATAAAAGAATCCAACAATTTATCTTGAAAGCCCATAATTAATTACTTTTTTTCAACCAATCATATCCTACTACTTCAATTTTTTTTGCAAGATCTTTATTTCCTGTTTTAACTACTTTACCGTCCATTATAACATGTACTTTATCTGGAACTATGTAGTCTAAAAGCCTTTGATAATGAGTAATGACAAGTACAGCGTTATCATCATTACTACACTTAACAACACCATTTGCTACTATTTTTAAAGCATCTATATCTAATCCTGAATCAGTTTCATCAAGGACTGCCAATTGGGGTTCCATCATTGCCATTTGAAAGATTTCATTTCTTTTTTTTTCTCCTCCAGAAAAGCCTTCATTTAATGACCTTGATAAAAAATTTGAATCCATATCAAGTAGATTTGCTTTCTCTCTAATTTTTTTTAACATCTCACTAGATGACATATCATCAAGCCCTTGAGATTTTCTAGTTTCATTAATAGCTGTCTTAATAAAGTTTGTTACTGTTACACCCGGAATTTCAACGGGGTACTGAAATGACATAAAAATACCTTCATGGGCTCTTTCGTCAACACCAAGATCATTAATATCTTTATTATCAAAATAAATTGTACCTTTTGTAACCTCATAATCTTCATGTCCTGAAATAATATTTGCAAGAGTACTTTTACCAGAGCCATTGGGGCCCATAATGGCATGAATTTCACCTTTCTTGATTTTTAAGTTTACTCCTTTTAGAATTGACTTTCCGTCTATCTTACAATGTAAATTATCTATTTCTAACATATAATTTTTTAACCAACCGATCCCTCAAGTGATATTTCTAATAATTTTTGAGCCTCTACAGCAAATTCCATAGGAAGCTTGTTCAATACTTCTTTACTAAATCCATTGACAATTAGAGCTATAGCTTTCTCTGTATCAATACCCCTTTGATTACAATAAAAAATCTGATCCTCACCAATTTTACTAGTAGAGGCCTCATGCTCAATCTGCGCCGATTTATTTTGAGCCTCAATGTAAGGGAATGTATGAGCACCACATTCGTTACCCATCAATAGGGAATCACATTGAGAAAAGTTTCTGGCATTTTCTGCCATAGGTGATATTTTTACTAGTCCTCGGTAGCTATTTTGAGATTTTCCAGCAGAAACCCCTTTTGATATAATTGTACTTTTAGTATTCTTGCCAATATGTATCATTTTGGTTCCAGTATCAGCCTGTTGAAAATTATTTGTAACAGCAATAGAATAAAATTCACCAATCGAATCATTTCCTTTAAGAACACATGACGGGTATTTCCATGTTACAGCTGAGCCAGTTTCTACTTGAGTCCAAGAAATTTTTGATCTATTGTGGCAGATACCTCTTTTTGTTACAAAATTAAACACTCCACCATTTCCATCTTTATCACCTGGAAACCAATTTTGAACAGTTGAGTACTTTATCTCGGCATCATCTAAGGCTATTAGTTCTACAACTGCAGCATGAAGTTGATTTTCATCTCTTGAAGGGGCTGTACATCCTTCAAGGTAACTTACATAACTTGATTCATCAGCGATTAACAAAGTTCTTTCGAATTGTCCTGTTCCAGCTTGATTTATTCTAAAATAAGTAGATAATTCCATTGGACACTTAACTCCTTTTGGTATGTAACAAAATGATCCGTCAGAAAAAACAGCTGAATTAAGTGCTGCAAAATAATTATCTCTTTTTGGAATGACAGTACCTATATACTTTCTGACAAGTTTAGGGTGGTTCTTTATGGCATCTGAAATTGAGCAAAAAATTATTCCTTTTTCTTCTAAGGTGTCTTTAAAAGAAGTGGCAACTGAGACAGAGTCAACAACAACATCCATTGCAACTCCACTTAATCTTTTTTGTTCGTCAATTGAAATACCAAGCTTATTAAATGTCTTTAAAAGCTCTGGGTCTACTTCATCTAAAGATTTAAGATCTGGTTTTTTCTTTGGAGCGGAATAATAAGAAATTCCTTGATAATCAGGCTCTTTGTATTTGAGGTTCGACCAAGAAGGCTTTTCCATACCTTTCCATATTTTAAATGCATCCAGCCTCCATTCTGTCATCCATTTTGGTTCATTTTTTTTCTTTGAAATAGCAACAACAATTTCTTCACTAAGTCCAACAGGAAAGGTTTCAGAATCTATGTCTGTGTAGAAACCATATTCATATTCTTTCGTTTCAAGTTGTTTCTTTAATTCTTCTTCAGTGTAAGCCATATGTGTCCATTAAACATTAGCAAATATACAATTAAATCAAGGTTTTTTAAATATTTTTAAGTGTTAATAAATCTATAATTATCTTAGAAATTATAACCATATTTAACAGATCATTTAGCTTAAATTTGAAAAATGGATGATACAAATAATCACGGGGAAAATGACCTATCTAAAATTAGCGAAGTTGAACTAATAAAAAAGATTACTAAATCTTTTAAGAATAGTAATAAATCAACAATTATTGATATTGGGGATGATGCTGCATTATTAAAGTTTGATAAAACTAATGTAACAATCTCACAAGATATATTAGTGGAAGGTGTACATTTTGACTTATCCTACATGCCTCTTAAACATTTAGGTTACAAAAGTGTTATTGTTAATATATCAGATATTATATCAATGAACGTAAAACCTTCTCACATTTTGGTATCAATTGCAGTTTCAAATAGATTTAAGATTAACGCTCTTGAAGAATTGTATGAAGGAATTAATTTAGCTTGTAAAAATTATAACATAGATTTAATAGGAGGAGATACCACATCATCAAACAAGGGTTTAATGATTTCGGTAACATGTATAGGTAATACAACAACTAGAAAAATTATTAAAAGAGGCGGTGCCAAAGTTGATGATTTATTAGTCGTATCGGGTGACTTAGGCGCTGCATACATGGGTCTCCAAGTTTTAGAAAGAGAAAAGAATGTTTTTGAAGTTAACCCAAATTCTCAACCTGATCTTAGTCAATACACATACTGTATACAAAGACAATTAAAGCCTGAGGCTAGAATAGATGTTATTGATTATCTAGAAGAGTTAAAAATTATTCCAACTTCAATGATAGATATTAGTGATGGCTTATCTACAGAAATTAATCATTTATCTTCAGCTTCAGGATTGTCATTTCATATTGTTGAGGACCAGATTCCAATATCTGAAAATACAAAAAGTACATGTGAAGAATTTAAAATTGATAACTCTGTAGCCTCCCTTAGCGGTGGTGAAGATTATGAGCTTTTATTTACTACTACGAAAAAAAATCTAAAAAAAATTCAACAATCTGATTACCTCTCAGTTATTGGGACTTGTGTAAATAAAAAGAATGATAATTGTATGATTACAAGTTTGGGTCAGAAAATTAATATTAATAGTTCTGGTTGGGATTCTTTTAGTAGTAATAATTAACCAAGAGCTACATCAAGTGTCATCATTATTATAAAGCCACCTATGAATCCAAGAGTTGCAATATCAGTATATTTATCTAATTGAGTCTCTGGGATAACTTCTTCTACTACTACAAATATCATCGCTCCAGCAGCAAAGGCTAAGGCATATGGAAGTATAGGCGTGAAGAAGGTAACGGCAAGTGCACCTATAACACCTGCAACTGGTTCAACTATTGCAGATAGCTGTCCATACCAAAAACTTTTTCGCTTACTCAATCCTGACCTTCTAAGTGGCATTGCAACAGCAATACCTTCTGGAAAATTTTGAAGACCAATACCAAATGCTAATACTACTGCTCCTGCAATTGATGATTCAGGGATTCCAGCTGCAGCTCCTCCAAATAAAATTCCCACTGCAAGACCTTCTGGAATATTATGCAGTGTTACAGCAAGTGTAAGAAGAGTTGTACGCCTCCATGGTGTCTTTATCCCTTCTGGTTCTTTAAAATTTATATGAATATGGGGAAGAATTTTATCAACTCCAAATATAAATAATGCACCTAATCCAAAACCAATAGCTGCAGGCATAACTTTAATAAACCCTTGACCAGCACTCATTTCAATTGCAGGAAATAATAGGCTCCAAAAGCTAGCTGCAACCATAACACCTCCTGTAAATCCAAGCATACCATCCAAAGCCATCCTACTCATTGTATTGAATAGGAAAACAGTTGAAGCTCCTATAGCAGTAACTCCCCAGGTAAAAAGTGTCGCATATAAAGCTCCAATAACAGGGTTTAAACTTGAAAAGTATTCAATTATTTGGTCCATCTTTGTATATTAGAAATCAATTCTGCAAAACTATAAAATTTAAACAGCTTGGAGAAATATGACTATATAATTTGTGGTGGTGGTGCGTCAGGTTTATTACTTTCAAATGCATTTATTAAAGATAAATTCTTCAATGATAAAAAAATACTAATTATTGAAAGAGAGAGTAAAACTCTAAATGACAAAACATTTGGTTTTTGGAATGATAATGAATCTGTACTTGATGATATGGTTTTTAAAGAGTGGGAGTTTGCAGAGTTTAAAGATTCAAGTTCTTACAATACATTTTTACTTAATCCATATAAGTACAAAATGATAAAATCAGATAAACTTTACTCGCACATAAGAAACAAAATTTTAAAAGCATCAAATTTTAAATATTTAAATTCTAATATTAATGAAATTGATGAAAAAAATAACATAGTCAAAACAGATTATGGTGAATTTAGTTCTTCAATTATTTTTTCAAGTATTTACAATGAAGTTGATTTCAATAAATATCCTTTGTTAAAACAACATTTTATCGGATGGACTATTGAGACTAAAAGCAAGAGTTTTGATGATAATAAAATAACTTTTATGGATTTTAGTGTTGATCAAAAAGATGAAATTAGATTTATGTACATATTGCCATTTTCAAAAAACAAAGCCTTGGTTGAATATACTCTATTCTCAAAAGAGTTAATTAGTGATAATGAATATGAAAAAGAAATTAAAAGTTATCTAAAAAAAAATAATATTACAGGTTATTCTGTTTCGGATAAAGAAAAGGGTATGATCCCCATGACATGTTACCCTTTCTTTGAAAATAATACAGATAATTATTTTCAAATTGGAACTGCTGGTGGGTGGTCTAAACCAAGCACAGGTTACACCATTAAAAATTCAATAAAAAAAATCGATATTATAGTTAGGTCCTTAAAACAAAACAAACCTTTATCAAAAATTAGATTTAAAAATAGATTTTGGTATTATGACCTTTTATTTTTGGATGTTTTAATTGCTTCAAAGGGTAAAGGATCTAAAGTGTTTTCTGACTTATTTAAAAATAATGATCCAATAAAAATATTTAAATTTTTAGATGAAAAAACATCAATTGTAGAGGAGCTTTCTATATTTCTCACAGTTGATATTAAAACTTTTGTTAGGTCTTTATTAAAAAGAATTTCAAATCTCTCTATTTAATAGAGTTTCAGAAAATTGATTCAACTTTCTCTTAGTATCGTTATCTAATTCTAGCTTGTTAATTAATTTCTCTGCTTTGTCAAAATAAACTTTAACTTTATTTTTTACATACTTTAAAGCACCCGAAGTTTCATAAAATGATTTGATAGAATTAATTTTTTCGGATTCGGCTATTTCGCTAGAATTAAAAATATTTTCAAATTCTAATTTCTTTTTTGGTTCTAATTTTGAATTTGTGAAAAGGTATAATAAGGTTTTCTTCTTTTCTATAATATCCCCCCCTATTTTTTTTCCAAACTTTTCCTGATCCCCAAAGCAATCAAGTAAATCATCTTCTAGTTGAAAAGATATACCAAGATTCAATCCTATTTTATATAATAAATTAGTATTTAAATTATTAGCCTCTGCAATAATACCTCCAAACATAAATGAGCCTCCTATTAGAACTGCTGTTTTATTTTTAATCATCTCAAAATATTCATTTTCAGTAATATTATTTTTTGATGAAAAATCCATGTCAGCTTGTTGGCCCTCACAAACTAATCTTGATATTTCAGTAAGTTTTTTTGATAAATGTATATACTTTGAATCTTGATATTGGTTTAAAATCTCGTATGAAATTATAAGCATTACGTCTCCAGATAAAATCCCAGTATTGTTATCCCATTTTGAATTTATAGTCTTTTTTCCTCTTCGGATCATAGAATTATCCATGATGTCATCATGTGCCAAAGTGAAATTGTGAAAAATTTCTAAAGCTGCTGCAGCCGGAAGTGTGTCAGTTATTTTACCCCCTAAAAATTCAGATACATTTAATGCTATTATTGGTCTTAATCTTTTTCCACCGGATTCTAAAATATATTTTACAGGCTTGTAAAGGTTTTTCGGTTTATTATACTTAAGTTCTTTTTTTAAGTAATCCTCAAAAATTTTAATGTATTCAGTCATTATCATTAATTGATTCAAAAATAAATATACTTTTTAATTAATTGTTAATTTTTTATTAATCATTTGTTTAATTCAATTGTTTAAATTTAATTTGCAGTCATTTTAATCATGAAGAAAGAATATTCTGAAACTGAAATAAAAATTAAAACTGCTGCTAAATCTCTTTTTTTAAAAAAGGGTTATAGTGCTACAACTACCAGAGAGATTGCCAAGGAATCTGACATTAACCTAGCACTATTAAATTATTATTTCACAAGTAAATGGAAATTATTTGAAATAATAATGTTTGAGACCCTTTTTGATTTCTTAAGTAAAATGGTAGAGGTCTATAATGATGAGAAAACTTCATTAGAAGAAAAAATTAAACTCACCTGTGAAAAATACATAGACATGACTATAGCTGAACCCCTACTTCCCACTTTTGTATTAAATGAGCTAAAAAATAATCCTACTTCCTTTTTAAAAATGCCATCAACGAAAATGATAATGAAGTCGAGGCTTGTTGCACAATATCAAGAAGGAGTAAAAAAGGGGATATACACTAAAGTAGAGCCAATTCATTTTGTAACAAATATTATGAGCTTAATAGTATTCCCATTTATGTGTAGCCCAATACTAAAGAAAATGGAGAAGCTTAATACAAAGGAGTTCAATACCCTTATGCTTGAGAGAAAAAAATCAATCCCTAAATGGATAATTAAAATGATAAAAAAATGAGAAAACTTTTATTAGTGTTATATATATCAAACATATGTTATTCTCAACAAGAGGTGGTTAGCTTAAGCATAGAAGATGCTGTAAAATATGGCATTGAAAATAACAGAAATTTAAAAAATGCAGAGAGAGAAATACAAATGGCATATCAGGAAAGGTGGAAAACTATTGCAATTGGACTACCTAATGTCTCGCTTGATTTAAACTATTTGAATAACCTTGAACTTCCAACTTCATTAATTCCTGCAGAATTTTTCGGTGGAAATAAAGGAGATTTTTCTGAGATTCAGTTTGGCACAGAACAGACTGCAATTGGATCTGTTAGAATGGAGCAATTATTATTTGATGGTTCATGGTTAGTTGGTTTGGAATACAGTAAAATCTTTCTAGCAACTTCTGAAAATTTTTATGAAAAAACATTATTGGAAGTTAGAGAAGGTATTATTAAACTTTATAGTCTTGTTGCCACCCTCAATGAAGGAATCTCTCTTTTAGAGAATAACCTTGAAAACTTCAAAAAAGATCTTAATGAGGTAACTGAACTATACAAAAATGGGTTTCAAGAGAAAGAGAATGTAGAACAAATAAGGATAACACTTGCACAAGCAGAGCTTTCTTTACTTCAGGCAATTAAAACTAGAGACAACCAAATAAATCTTTTAAAATTAGTCTTAGGAATAAACATTAATGATGAGTTGTTGCTTGTAACATCCCTAGATGATTTTATAGGAAATAATGTAGTTTTTGCAAATTCATTAAAAGATTTTGATACAGGTAAAAATGTTGACATAAAAATTTCACAAAATATGTTTGATACAAAAAGAATTGAATACAAATTGGAAAAATCAAAACAGCTACCAAAGATTTCTGGTTTTGTCAGTGGAACATATACTGGATACAATAATGAATTTAACTTCACTGACAAATCACAAAGTTGGTTTGGCTCTTCAGTTGTAGGAGTTAATTTAGAAATTCCATTATTCAATGCAAATAGGATGAATGTATCATCACAAAAGGCTAAGATTGCTATGGAACAAGCTAGGGCAAACCTTGAGGAGCAAGAGGAGAGGACTCAGGTAGAAGTTATAGAAAAGCTTAATGACTATGAATTAGCTAACAAGTCTCTTGGTGTTAATGAACAAAATATGAATCTAGCTATCTCAATTGAAGATAAGAATTCAATAAAATTTTTTGAAGGCTTAGTCTCATCATTTGAACTTAGGCAAGCGCAAATTCAATTATTAGATTCACAACAAAAATATTTGAATTCTGTAATAGAATTGATTTCAATTAAAACCGAATTAGAAACTTTATACAACAATTAATCATGAATAAACTCTCCGCATTATTTATAGTTACACTAATAATTGGCTGTGACTCGTCAAGAAATTTATCTACAGAAAGTCTCATTGAAAACAAAGATTTGGATGAATTAAAAAAAAGGAAAAAAGAATATGTAGATCAAATGAACATAATGAAAGTTGAACTAAACGAGATAAATAATGGTATTTCCTTTTTAGATGAAAACGAAAGACTTACTCTTGTATCAAAATATGAGATTAAAGAGCAAGAATTTAACAGTTACATTGAGACTCAAGCAAATCTTAAAACCAGAAAAAATATTCTAATTCTTTCTGAGTTTCAAGGTACATTAGAAAGAGTATTTGTAGAGGAAGGTCAAGAAGTAAGGAAAGGTACTTTACTAGCTCAAATTAATGACTCTGGTCTTCAAGAACAATTAGATCAATTGGTAATTCAGACAAATTTTGCAAAAGAAAATTTTGAAAGGGTTCAAAGGCTTTGGGATAACAATATTGGTTCTGAAATGCAATACCTAAAAAGTAAAGCAGATTATGAAACAAGTCAAAAGGGAGCTGAACAAATGAGAGACATGCTCTTAAAAACAAAAATTTATGCACCCTTTGATGGAACAATAGATGAGATTATATCAAACCCTGGATCTAATTTAATACCGGGAATAAGTCAAATACTTAGATTAGTAAACCTTGAAAAAGTGTATGCGGAAGCTTTTGTGTCTGAGAAATATATATCTAATGTTAATACTGAAACGGAGGCATTAGTAAGAATTCCTCTATTAGGTAAAGAAATAAAATCAATTATTACTCAAACTGGGAACTTTATAAACCCAAATAACAGGACATTCCGAATTGAGGTGCCTGTTGAAAATCCCGACAAAAAAATAAAGCAAAACTTAGACGCCAAGATTAGAATAAACATCTACAAAAAAGATAACGCATTGGTAGTACCGTTAAGAATAATTAGAGAAGATGCTTCTGGAGAGAATTATCTATATGTAATGAATGAAGATGTAAAAGAGGGAGTATATATTACCAAAAAAACATATGTAAAACTTGGTAATAAAAGCAATAAAAATGCTGAGGTGATTGATGGGCTTAATGTAGGTGAATTAATTGTTCTTGAAGGTGCAAATATTGTAGAGGACTCTCAAAGAGTTAAACTTATTAAATAGAATGAATAAAAAAAATAGGGAGTTTTTTCTCTCAAGTTGGGCAATAGAAAATAAAACCATCATATATATTTTGATGGTTATTTTTCTTGTCTCAGGAATTACTGCATACAATACAATGCCAAGAGAACCATTTCCTGAAATAAATACCACAAATGTTTTTGTTGCAACAGTTTTTCCAGGAAACAGTGCTGAAGAAATAGAAAAACTAGTCACTAACCCATTAGAAGAAGAGATAAAGGGAGTTAAAGGTCTTGTTGAGCTTGAATCTAGCTCATATGAAGGTATATCAGTAATTAATGTTGAATTTGATGATGAAGTATTAATTGAAGTCGCAAGGCAGCGAGTAAAAGATTTAGTTGACAATGTTACGGTAAGGGATGACTGGCCTACTTTTAACAATTCAAAAATTGATCCAAGTGTTACAGAATTTGACTTTGCCGAAAGATACCCTGTACTCAATATTACTTTATTAGGAGACTATACTGTTGAAGAGTTAAAAAAATATGCTGAGTATCTTGAACTCAGAATTGAGAGGCTACCTGAAATCAAATCAGTAGAAATCAGAGGGCTTCAAGATTTTGAGGTAGAGATTGCTGTAGATCCTTTTATGATGAATTCTACAAAAACAAGTTTTACAGATATAATATCATCAATATCTCAAGAAAATGTTACAATTTCAGCTGGAAATATTGTTTCAGACGGTCAAAGAAGAAATGTTAAAATTGTTGGAGAAATTTCGTCTCCTAATGAACTAGAAAATATTATTGTTAATACAAACAAAGGTCCAGTTTACCTTAAAGACGTTGCTTCTGTTTCATTTAAGGAAAAAGAGGCAACATCATATGTAAGATACTTTGAGAAAAAAACTGTAGGCCTAGAAGTTATTAAAAGAGGTGGAGAAAATGCAATTTTTGCATCTAATTCAATTAGAGAAATAATTGATGAGGCAAAAGTAAATTTTCTTCCATCAAATCTTGAAGTCAATGTGATTAACGATCAATCTGACTATACTATAAATTCAGTTAATGACTTAATGAATAACCTAATATTTGGGATAATCCTAGTCGTTACTGTTATCACATTCTTTTTGGGAATCAGAAATGCTCTGTTTGTTGGTTTTGCTATACCAATGTCAATGTTCCTATCATTATTTTTTCTATCCTTATTTGGATTTACCCTAAACAGAATGGTGCTATTTGGATTGGTAATGGGACTTGGACTTTTAGTTGATAATGGAATAGTTGTAGTGGATAATATTTACAGACTTATGAAAGAAGAGGGTCTTTCAAGAATTCAAGCTGCAAAACTTGGAATTGGTGAAGTAGCGCTTCCTATAATTGTTTCTACAGCAACAACAATTGCTGCTTTTATACCACTCGGAACATGGCCTGGAATTATAGGAGAGTTTATGATTTATTTTCCAATTACACTTTCTGCGATTCTTGGTTCATCTCTAATTGTAGCAATCTTTTTCAATTCAATGCTTGTGTCGAATTTCATGACGGTTGAAGAAAATGAGTTTAATAATAAAAACCTTTACAAGGCTACATATTTTTTAGTAATTATTGGAATTATTTTTCTGATTTTTAGTTCAACTAGAATTTTTGGCTCACTATTTCTATTGATAACTATTTTTCTTTGGCTTTATAAAATATTCTTAAAAAAACAGATAGATAAATTCAAAGATAAAATTTTACCGGTATTAGAAAATAATTATTCAAAATTTTTAGCGTATGCGTTATCTGGTATCAAGCCATATATATTTATTTTGGGTACTCTCGGAATATTTATCTTCTCTATTTTTTTAATGGGTATTTTCCCACCTAAAATTGAGTTTTTCCCAGATAATGAGCCCCAACAAATTTTAGTTTCTGTTGAATACCCTGAAGGAACGGATATACTAAAAACAAATGAGACCTCAAAACTTGTTGAAAACGAAATATACAGTGTTATAAACAACCAAAAGTATTTAGATAATAACTATAATTTTTTAGTTGAATCATCAATTACAAATGTTGGAGATGGAGCATCAGATTCCTCTTTGGGATCAGGGGGAACTCCTCATAAATCTTTAATAACCATGACAATGAGGGAATTCAAATATAGAAGAGGGTTATCAAGTGAAGATCTAAGAAAAGAGATACAACTAAATTTGATTGAAAAATTTCCTGGTATTGCAATTTTAGTTGAGAAAGACTCTCAAGGTCCACCTTCTAGTTATCCTGTAAATATTGAGATATACGGTGACGACTATGAGCAACTTATTGAGACTGCTATTTCGATGAAAAACTTCTTAAATCAGGAAAATATAGAAGGAATTGAACAATTAAAAATAGATGTAACCAAGAGTAAGCCTGGTTTAGAATTCTTGGTTGATAAAAAGAAGGCTGGAGAATTAGGTATACCTGCTGGCCTTGTAGGTCAAACTATTAGAAATTCAATAATTGGCACCAAAGCTGGAGTCTTTAAACTCGACGGCGAGGATTATGAGATTAATGTTAGATTTGAAAATGAGTTTAAAAATGATTTAAGTTCGATACTAAATCAAAATATTATATTTAGAGACCAATCTTCAGGAGTCATTAAAGAAGTTCCAGTAGCATCTGTTGTTCAAGAAAAAAATACTGCAGCATTTAATGCAATTAAACATATAGATTTACAAAGAGTTGTTACTCTATACTCTTCAATTTTAGCAGGGTCTAATGCAAATCAAATTGTTAACACAGCAGAAATAGCTTTAAGTGGATTTGAGACACCTGAAAATGTAAGTTTCAAGTTCACTGGAGAAATTAAGGAACAAGAAGAAAACCAAGAATTTTTATCTTCAGCTCTTTTAACTGCTATCTCTCTTATAATCTTATTATTAGTCTTTCAATTTAATTCTGTTTCAAAACCATTGATTGTTCTAATCTCAATCATATTAAGTTTTACAGGGGTATTTCTTGGGATAGTTTTTTTTAATTTAACGTTCAGTATTTTGATGACAATGCTTGGTATCATATCATTAGCTGGAATTGTAGTTAATAACGCTGTTGTATTGATAGACTACACAGACCTATTATTCAAAAGAAAAAAAATTGATTTGAATCTTTCTAAAAAAGAATTAATCGATAAAAATTCAGCTCTAGAACTAGTTAAAATAGCAGGAAAGGCTAGACTTAAACCAGTACTTTTAACTGCTATTACAACAATTTTTGGTTTGGTTCCACTAGCTGTTGGTCTTAATATTGATTTCTTCACTTTACTATCAGATTTTAATCCAAATATCTATTTAGGAGGCGATAATGTAATTTTTTGGGGACCTCTTGCTTGGACTGTTATTTTTGGAATTACATTTGCAACTTTTCTAACCTTAATAATTGTTCCGACAATGTACTTTTTAATACATCTTGGTCGAATCAAACTAAAAAATATCTAGCTATATTTACATATAATTTATATGAATCGAACTAACAATTGTGGGGAATTATCTAAAGCTAACATTAATCAAAATGTAAAACTTTCTGGTTGGGTTAACAGGGTTAGAGAAAAAGGCTTTATTATTTGGATTGACTTAAGAGATAGGTATGGGATTACACAATTAGTATTTGATAAAGAGAGATCAAGTGAAGAGTTGTTTAATGCAGCTAATAAACTTGGGAGAGAGTTTGTAATTGAAATTGATGGAACTGTAATAGAAAGAAAAAGCATCAATGAGAAAATAAATACAGGAGAAATAGAAATTCTTGTATCAAATCTAAAAGTTTTAAACAAGTCTCTAGTTCCACCATTTACTCTTGAGAATGAATCAGATGGCGGTGAAGAATTAAGGATGAAATACAGGTATCTTGATATAAGAAGACAACCAGTAAAGAAAAATTTAATTTTTAGGCACAAATTATCACTTGAAGTAAGAAATTATCTTTCTGAAAATGGTTTCATTGATATTGAGACTCCATGTTTAATAAAGTCTACACCTGAAGGTGCAAGAGATTTTATTGTCCCAAGTAGACTTAACCCTGAACATTATTATGCATTACCTCAATCACCTCAAATTTTCAAACAGTTATTGATGATTGGTGGACTTGATAAGTATTATCAAATTGTAAAATGTTTTAGAGATGAAGATTTAAGAGCTGATAGACAACCCGAGTTTACTCAAATTGACTGTGAAATGTCTTTCGTAAATCAAGAAGATATTTTTAAGCAATTTGAAGGACTAATGTCCAGATTATTCTCTAAATTTTTAAAACAAGATAATGTTACGTTTGAAAGAATGACCTATAGATATGCTTTAGAAAATTATGGGATTGACAAACCTGACCTTCGATATGATATGAAAATCAGTGAAATAACAGATGAAGTAAAAGGTAAAGGTTTCCAAGTTTTAGACACTAATGACTTTTCATGTTGTATTAAAGTTGAAAATAAATCTGAACTTACAAGAAAGGAGATTGATAGTTTAACAGATTGGATTAAAAGGCCACAAATTGGAGCTACTGGACTATTGTGGATTAAACATAATATAGATTCTTCAGCAAAATCCTCATTTGATAAGTTTTTTACAGAAGAAGATTTAAAATTAATTTTGGAAAAAGTATCGTCTAAGCCTGGAGATATAGTATTTATTTTATCTGGCAATAAGAAGAAATCTTTGACTCAAATTGGCTTGTTAAGGATAGAGATTGCAAAAAGATTTGAATTGATTAATTATGAAAAAATATGCCCAATATGGATTACCGATTTTCCTCTTTTTGAATGGGATGAGGATGAAAAAAGATTTTTTTCCATGCATCATCCTTTCACATCAGCTAAACCTGAACATTTAAAATTGTTAGACACAGAGCCTGAAAAAGTTATTGCAAATGCATATGATCTAGTTCTTAATGGAAAAGAAATAGGCGGTGGATCGATAAGAATTCATGATTTTGATACCCAAATGAAAATATTTGAATTATTAGGGATGAGTAAAGAAGAATATACAAGTCAATTTGGGTTTTTAATAGATGCATTAAAATACGGAGCACCACCTCACGGTGGAATTGCATTTGGACTTGATAGACTTGCAGCAGTTCTCAAAGGAAAAGATGCTATCAGAGATTTTATAGCGTTTCCAAAAAATAATTCTGGTAAAGATCTCATGATTGATGCTCCATCAATATTAACTAAAGAGCAATTAAAGGATTTATCAAATTAAACTACTTGAAATTTTTTGTTAAAATATTATCATATTTAGTCTTTATTGGAATATTTATTGGAATATTCTCTAAAGAAATTATAAGTGAGCAAATTGGAGATATTATAATTGGTGTTTCCGTACTTACTGGAACTTTTATATTTATGCCCTTATTTCTTGCTCTAAGATGGAAAGGGAAAAAATTAAAAGATTATACTCTAAGTGAAGAAAATATTAGAAAGATGAGAGAAAAAGCTGATGAATTTTAATCTCTAATCTTTTTAAAAAACTTATCCAGTAAATCTTTAGATTCACTCTCCATAATACCAGAAATAGTTTTAATTTCTCTGTCTATTTCTAGATTATAGCTTGAAAAACCTCTTTTTTTATCTGAAGCTGCATAAACTATAGTGTCAATTTTAGACCAATATATTGCACCATAACACATTAAGCATGGTTCTAGGGTGCAATAAAGAATACATTTATTTAAATTCTTAGTGTTTAAAAAGTTTTGTGCAGATGTTATTGCAATTAGTTCAGCATGTGCAGTTGAATCATTAAGAAGCTCAACCATATTTGATGATTTAGAAATGATTTCATTCTCATATACAATAACACAACCAATAGGAACTTCATCTTTATAAAAGGCATAGTTGGCTTCTTCAAATGCTTTATTCATAAAATAATTATGATCTTTTTTCATGTTGCTAATTTACAAAATAGGTGTATTGATTTTTCGAATATATATCTTTGTATATTGATGTAAATTTTTTTTACAGTTTTAATGGAAAGTTCGAAAAAGCTTTTTTTACTTGATGCTTATGCACTAATATACAGAGGGTATTATGCATTTATAAAAAATCCCAGGATCAATTCAAAAGGGACTGATACTTCTGCAATATTAGGATTTATGAACTCTCTTTTGGAAATAATTAGAACCCAAAATCCAGATTACATTGCTGTAGCTTTTGATAAAGGTGGGTCAATTACGAGATCTGAAATGTTTACTGAATATAAAAGCAATAGAGATAAAACACCTGAACCAATACTAGTTGCCATACCATATATTAAAGAGATACTTAAATCTATGAATATATCTGTTCTTGAAAAAGAAGGATATGAGGCAGATGATATAATAGGAACTGTTGCTAAAGATGCAGAGAAAAATAATTTTAAGGTATATATGGTAACACCTGATAAAGATTTTGCCCAACTTGTATCGAATAACATTTTCCTTTGTAAGCCAGCTAGAATGGGTAATAGTATGGAAATATGGGGAGTTGACGAGGTTAAGGATAGGTTTGAAGTAGACTCACCAGAGCAAGTAATTGATTATTTAGGAATGATGGGAGATTCAGTTGATAATATTCCTGGACTACCAGGAGTTGGGGATAAAACTGCAAAAAAATTTATAAAAGAATATGGGAATTTAGAGACACTTCTTGAAAATTCACATGAAATCACTGGTAAACTTGGGGAAAAAATTGCCGATAATAAAGAGCTTGGAATTTTGTCAAAAAAACTTGCAAGAATAATTCTTGATGTCCCAATAAAATATAAGTTGACTGACTTTGAATTATCTGATCCTAATAATAAAACTGTAATGAAAATTTTTGACGAGCTTGAATTTAGAAGAGTAAAAGAGTCTTTTATTAAAATTTTTGGATTTGATTCAAAAGGAAATACTGAAGAATTAGTTCAGGGAAATTTATTTGGTGAAAATAATCTAACTCAAGAAAAATCGAATCTTAGCAAGAGTGATTCTCACTATCAAAGAATTGATTCAAGTCAAGAGTTAGAATATTTGGTTAATAAACTATTAATGCAAAAAATTGTTGCATTTGATACTGAAACAGAAGGGTTAGACTCACTAGAAACTGAAATTGTTGGAATTTCATTTTCATGGTTAGAAAAAAAGGGGTTCTATGTTCCAATTGAAAATAGTAAGTCTCTTCAAAAAGAATATTTTGAAATTATGAGGCCTTTTTTTGAAAATAAAGAGATAACTAAAGTTGGCCATAATCTTAAGTTTGATATTAAAGTATTATTTAAATATAATATTGAGGTCTCAGGACCATTATATGATACTATGGTAGCTCATTACCTAATCAACCCCGACAGGAGACATAATCTTGACACCTTATCTGAATCTTACTTAAATTATTCTCCAATATCAATTGAGAGCCTTATCGGCAAAAAGGGTAAAAACCAAGGATCTATGAGAGATGTTCCGATTGAAAAACTAACTGATTATGCCGCTGAAGATGCTGATCTTACTCTTCAATTAAAGCAAATTTTTGATGAAGAGTTGAAAACAAACGAAGTTGAAGAAATATTTAGGGATATTGAGATTCCAATGATCCGTGTTCTTGCAGATATGGAAAAAGAAGGAATAAGCATAGATAGCTCATATTTAAATAATTTAGACAAAGTATTTGAATCTGAGCTTAATAAATTAAAAAGTGGAATTTTTAAAAAATCTGGTGAAGAATTTAATCTTAATTCTCCAAAGCAGCTTGGGGATATATTATTTGATAAACTAAAAGTAGTCTCAAAACCAAAAAAAACTAAAACTGGACAATACTCTACTTCAGAAGAGGTTTTATCTAGTTTAGCTAATGAACATGACATTATAAGGAGTATATTAGAATGGAGATCCTTAGATAAACTTCAAAATACTTATGTTAGATCTTTACCAAATGAGGTAAGTTCAAGAACAGGTAGGATTCATACAAAGTTTAATCAGACTGTTACAACTACTGGTCGTTTAAGTAGTAATAATCCTAATCTACAGAATATACCGATTAGAACAGAAAATGGTCAAAAAATTAGAGAAGCATTTATTCCAAAAAATCAAGATTTTGAACTTCTAGCAGCTGATTATTCTCAGATTGAATTAAGGGTAATAGCATCAATAAGTAAGGATAAGAATATGATTGATGCATTTGTTAAGAATCAAGATATTCATACTATAACTGCCTCAAAAATTTATGATGTAAATCCAGAAAATATCACAAGAGAACAAAGAGGAAATGCTAAAACCGTAAATTTTGGAATAATATATGGTGTCTCTGCATTTGGGTTAAGCCAACAGACAAACTTGTCAAGATCTGAATCAAAGATTATGATAGATAATTATTTTGAAAATTATCCTGGACTTAAAGATTATATGTCTAGTCAGATTGATTTTGCAAGAAACAAAGGTTATGTAGAGACAATAATGGGAAGAAGAAGATATTTACAAAATATTAACTCACAGAACAATATGTTAAGAAGTGGTGCTGAAAGAAATGCTATAAATGCACCTATTCAAGGAAGCGCTGCTGATATTATCAAAATTGCAATGATAAGAGTTCATAAAAAGTTCAAAGAACAGTCATTAAAATCAAAAATGTTACTTCAGGTTCATGATGAGCTTGTTTTTGATGTACATAAATCAGAAAAAGATATGGTTAAGAGTATAGTCAGAGATACTATGGAATCCGCTGTACGGCTTGATGTTCCTCTTAAAATTGACTTAGAATTTGGAAAAAATTGGTTAGAGGCACATTAATTAAAAAAAAGTTTTTTTAAAATTTTTTATAATTGTACATTTGCACGCCTAGATTTAATCTATTATGACTAAAACAAGTTATAAAACTTTATCTGCAAATAGTAAAACAGTAAACAAAGAGTGGGTGCTTGTTGATGCTGCTAAATTACCATTGGGTAGAACTGCTTCAATAGTTGCAACTCTATTACGAGGAAAGCATAAGACTAACTTTACACCTCATGTTGATTGCGGTGATAATGTAATTGTTATCAACGCTGAGAAAATTGAGCTATCCGGTGATAAGTGGAGTCAAAAACAGTATATAAGTCATACAGGTTATCCTGGCGGGCAAAGAATTATTACTGCTGATAAACTTCATCAGAAAAATAATATTAAGCTCGTTGAGAAGGCTGTCAAAGGTATGCTCCCTAAAAATAAGCTTGGTGCTGTTTTATACAGAAACCTAAAAGTTTTTCCTGGCTCAAAACATAGTCATGAAGCACAAAAACCTAAACTAATTGATGTTAATAGCAAAATATAATGGAAGTAATTCATAAAATTGGAAGAAGAAAAACCTCTGTTGCTAGAGTATATATGTCAGAGGGCAAGGGTAATATTACTGTTAACAAAAAAGCCTACTCGGAATTTTTTAGTACAGCTGCATTACAATATAAAATTCTTCAACCATTCAATTTAACAGAAACTAAAGATAAATTTGATTTATCAGTTAGTGTAAAAGGTGGTGGAGTAAATGGACAAGCTGAAGCAATAAGACTTGCTATATCTAGAGCATTAGTTGAATTCAATGAAGAATTTAAATCTACACTAAAATCTAAAGGCTTAATGACTAGAGATCCTAGAATGGTTGAGAGAAAGAAATTTGGTCAAAAGAAAGCAAGAAAAAAATTCCAATTCTCCAAAAGATAAATTATGGCTAAGACAGACGTTAAAGAGTTATTGGATGCAGGTGTGCATTTTGGGCACTTAACAAGAAAGTGGAACCCAAATATGGCTCCTTACATTTATATGGAGAGAAATGGTATTCATATAATCAATTTATACAAAACTGCTGCAAAACTCGAAGAATCAGTAAACGCAATAAAAAAAATAGTTCTTTCTGGTAGAAAGATACTTTTTGTTGCTACAAAAAAACAAGCAAAAGATATAGTTGCTGAAAAAGCTGATTCAGTAAATATGCCATACATAACAGAAAGATGGCCTGGTGGAATGCTTACAAATTTTGTTACTATTAGAAAAGCAGTTAAAAAAATGAATGCTATTGACAGAATGAAAGCTGATGGTACATTTGAGACCTTATCAAAAAAAGAGAAACTTCAAGTCGACAGACAAAGAGCTAAGCTTGAGAAAAATCTTGGTTCAATCTCTGATATGACAAGATTACCTGGTGCTATATTTGTTGTAGACACATTAAATGAGAAAATATCGGTTCAAGAAGCACAGAAATTGAATATTCCAATTTTTGCAATGGTTGATACAAATTCTGATCCTGATGAAGTTGACTTCATCATTCCTTCAAATGACGACGCCTCAAAATCTATAGAAAAGATTTTAGACATAGTATGTAGTGCAATTAAGGAATCATTGGAAGAAAGAAAGAAGGAAAAAGAAATTGATGAACAAAAAAAACTAGAAGAAGCTGAAGCTCTTGCAAATTCCGATGATACTGATACTTCTTTAGAAGAATAAACTCTAAATATTACCAAATTGAAAATAACTGCATCTGAGGTAAATAAGTTAAGACAAGCTACAGGAGCTGGTATGATGGACTGTAAAAAAGCTCTTGAAGAATCCGGTGGAAACTTTGATAAAGCAATAGAAGTACTCAGAAAGAAAGGGCAAAAAGTTGCTGCGAACAGGGCTGATAGAGAATCATCGGAAGGTGTAGTATTGGCTAAAGTTAATTCAGATAATACGTCTGGGATTATAATTTCTCTTAATTGTGAAACTGATTTTGTTGCAAAAAATGATGATTATGTTCAATTGGCTCAAAGATTAGCTGATCATGCTCTAGGCTATAATGATAAAGAATCTTTCTTAAATTCTAATTTTGAAGGTATGAAGGTTTCAGAAAAACTGTTAGAACAAACAGGTATTATTGGTGAAAAAATTGAAATAGGTTCTTTTGAACATATATCTGCGAGCTTTGTAGGATCTTACATTCATGCTGGGAACAAAATTGCATCAATTGTTGGTTTTTCAGAAAACTTTGATAATGCTAGTAATGTCGGTAAAGATTTATCAATGCAGATAGCTGCTATGAATCCAGTTGCTATTGATGAGAATGGAGTTAGCCAGGAAATCATCGCTAAAGAAATTGAAATTGCTAAGGATCAGCTTAGACAAGAGGGTAAGCCTAAGGAAATGTTAGATAATATTGCTAAGGGCAAGCTTAAAAAGTTTTTCAAAGAAAACACCCTAATTAATCAGCAATTTATAAAGGACAGCAAAATAAACATCTCACAATATATTAAAGGTTACTCTGATTCAGTTGAAGTAACTGATTTTTCTAGAGTGGGAATATAATTGTTTGTTACTAAAAGCTTGCATTAATGATGCTACTCTCCTAATTTTATTGAAAAGAAATGAATCAAATTAAATCTATTTTTTCTTGGCTTAATAGTTTTCTAGAAAAAGCCAGAATTATAATGCTCAATTTAGCTACAGCCATCGTTTTGATTTTTTTTATAATATTAATTTTTGGGCCAATAACATCTTTAGAATCAGAAGTTAAAGATCCAAATGGCAGAGTGCTATTTATTGATCCTGTGGGAACTGTAGTTGACCAAGAAGTGTTTAGTTCAGATTTTCTGCTTGACATTGCTACAGGATCCTCAACTGAACAAATTCAAACAAGAGATCTTATTCAATTAATAAGAGCTGCAGGTCAAGATGAAGATATCCCTGCTGTGCTTGTTGATTTCTCATCCACAAGCTTTGCTGGACCAACCACAGCAATAAATATTGCAAAAGAGTTGAAGTTACTTCGCGATTCAGGTAAAAGGGTAATTGCTTTCAATGATCGTTTATCAACAACTTCTTATCTCATGGCTTCTCAAGCATCTGAGATCTGGCTACATCCTGTTGGGAGTATAAGTATTAGGGGTATTGGGGGAGTTCGTGCTTATCAAAAAGAGCTTTATGAAAATCTAAAAATCAATTTTCACAATTATTCTCAAGGTGATTTCAAATCTGCAGTTGAGTCAAATACAAGAACTAACATGTCAGAAAATGACAAGATGCAAAGAGAAGATCTGCTCAATCCTATTTGGGATGAAATGAAATCCCTTATGGCACAGGGACGTGGTATTGAAATAGATGATATCCAATCTTTTGCAGATGAATACATCGGATTTTTTGGAGAGGCTGAAATTGGAAATATTGCCTATGCTTTAGAAAAAAAAATTATTGATGGTACAAAATCATTTCCTGGATTTCGTCAGTATATGATTGAAGAATTTGGTTTAGATGAAGAGGCTGAAACAGAAACTTACAAAACTATTTCTTATAAAGACTATAAAAAACAAATAAATGAAGATTCCTCTAATAGTGATAATCAAATAGCTGTAATAACTGTTGAAGGAGTAATCATGGAGGGGGAAATTGTACAAGGTGTTGCAGGTGCTAATGGGATAGTAAAACAAATAAGATCAGCTCATGAAGATAAAAATACAAAAGCTATTGTCTACAGAGTAAACAGTCCTGGTGGGTCTGTAATTGCTAGTGAGATGATGAGAGATGAATTAATCGCTGCTAAAAGAAAAGGAATTAACGTGATTGTATCTATGGGGGACTACGCAGCATCTGGGGGAGTATACATCTCAACTCCAGCTGATTATATTTTTGCTGAACCTACAACTATCACTGGCTCTATTGGAGTGGCAATTGCTATTCCAACATTTGAAAATGCAATGGATTACATTGGAGTAAATTTTGACGGAGTGTATACCTCAAAGTACGCAGGCTGGGATCCTACTCAAGCCATTGATAACAATTTAGATAAAATTTTTGCAAGCTGGGGTGCTGATGTATACGATCGATTTGTCAGCTTTGTAGCTGAGTCAAGATCTCAATCATATGAGGAGATTAAAAAGATTGCAGGTGGTAGAGTCTGGATTGCAAAAAGTGCTAAAGAAATTGGTCTTGTAGATGAGATTGGTGGAATTAATGATGCAATTAAATATGCAGCCAAAATATCAGAGCTAGAAGATTATAAAGTTCAATATTACAGTGAAGTACCCTCACCAGAGGCATTAATTCTCGAGGAATTAATTGAAAATTTTGATGTGTCTATTAAAGATACTAAGGTATTATCAGTACTTAACGGTATAGCAAGACTATATGAAACTTTAATAGGAATTCAAGAACCAAAGGCATTATTAACTTGTAATGACTGTTTAGTGAATCTTAATTTATTAGAAAGGTAAATCATCTTCTGTCAAATCACTTGGTGAATCTGTATCAGGTTCCATCGGCAAATCAGCAGGAGCTGAATCCATAACTTGATCATCTAGTGACTCTATTCTCCATCCTTGAATGGAATTAAAATACTTTATTCCTTGATCAGGGCTTTCCCATTCTCTCCCTCTAATGTTAATTCCTATTCTTACAGTTTGACCTATATTGAAGTTATCTAAAAGTTCACAATTATTCTGAACAAATTCAATCAATATATGTTGAGGGTATTGATCCTCAGTTGTTAGGACTAACTCTCTTTTACGAAAACCATTGTCTCCGTATGTTTTTATATCTCCAATAAGTTTAATTTTTCCAAGTAATTCCATTATATATAAGATTTTATTTTGTTCATTGTTTCAATAAATTGATTCTCTGTCAAATTAATTTTAGAATCAAAAGACATATCATTCATATTATTTATTGGGATAAGATGAACATGTACATGAGGAACCTCTAGTCCAATAACACTCATTCCAACTCTTTCGCAAACTACAGCTTTTTTTATTGCGTTAGCAATTTTTTTGGAGAAAATAATAAGTTCAGATAAAGTTTTATCATCCAAATCAAATATCTGATCTATTTCTTTTTTGGGTATACACAATGTATGACCCATAGTATTTGGATTTATATCCAAAAATGCAAGAAAATTATCATCTTCGTAGATTTTAAATGATGGTATCTCACCTGATATTATTTTTGAAAAAATTGATGTCATTATCTTGAAATTTCTAGAATTTCAAACTTAACTTTCCCACTAGGTGTAGCTATCTCTGCGGTATCACCTGTCTTTTTACCTAAAAGTCCTTTACCAATTGGAGAATCTACAGATATTTTTCCTTGGGCAAGGTTTGCCTCGCTTTGTGCAACGAGCTTATATTCCATAACAGCTGAATTTGTCATGTTTTTAATTTTTACAATTGAATGAACAAGTACTTTTGAAGAGTCTAATTTTGATTCATCAATAATTCTAGCATTTGAGAGCGTCTCTTCAAGTTTTGAAATCTCTAATTCAAGCATTCCTTGAGCTTCTTTTGCAGCATCATATTCTGCATTCTCACTTAAGTCACCCTTGTCTCTTGCCTCAGCAATTGCTTGAGAAGCACGAGGCCTCTCCACATCTTTAAGTTGTGCTAATTTATCTCTAAGCTCATTTAAGCCTTTTTCAGTATAATATGAAATATTACCCATATTTTATGCAAAAAAATCCCCAATAAAGTGGGGATATTTGTAATAAATTTACAAAATATTTTGCTTAAAATTTAATATCTATTCCTAACAGAAAATTTATACCAGATTGCGGGTAATAATAAGTTCCCTCATAGGTTTTTAAACTATCTCCTTCAGGAAGTTCATATGTATAATATCCACCATAACTACTATATTTTGCATCGAAAATATTATTAATCAATAATTTAATCTTTAATTCATCTGCATAATTTGGCATCAAAACTTCGTGTACAACGTTAATGTCATTAATAAAAAAAGAATCCAACTTTGAAATAGGTGAATTGATTTGGGCAAAAAACTGTTCACTAACATAATTTGATCTTAATGAGACTAAAGTTTTATCACTTGGGGAAATGTTAATTATATTATTAGCAATGAAATTAGGGGAATAAGCAATGTCAGTATTTCCATAGTTCCTTAACTCTCCATCAAAACTGAAAAATAAATTTTTGTTTTTGTTCTCGCTTATTGAAAAATTTGACTCTATGTTCAAACTTGAATTTATATATAATTTAGAATCAACTTCTAATCCTAATCTATAGGACTCTCCAACATTTGTTCTAATCTCATAACCATTAATGTCTCTTTCACCTGTTAATACCAATTGATCATCATATAGCATGTAAAAAGCATTTAAATTTATTGAAAAACTACTGAAGGTTCGACGCCATCCCAACTCAAAATCATCAAGTTTCTCAGGGTTAGGGCTTCCATTTGCATAATCTGCTCGAGTTGGCTCTCTTTGAGCTCGTGCATAGGATATATACAGCTGATTATCTTCATTCTTGTTATAAAAAAGACCAATTTTAGGATTAAAAAAATTGAATTTTTTATCTATCTTATCATATCCCTCTTCAACATATCCCAAGATTACAGAATAGGGTGTAATACTAGCGTTATAATTTATATTTCTATATTGAAGATCTCCATATATTAATAACCTTTGAGATAAATAGTAATCAAGCTTAGCATAAAAATTAAACTCTGACTTATTTCCATAATCGTCATAAAATTTTTCTTTATAGTTATTCAGTTTATTTGAATCTGCGTACCATAAGTACTCTCCAAAATGTTGACCTTCATACTTGTTGTATGATCCACCAACAATTGCATTATAATTATCAGACTTATCATTTAAACTAAATATTAGACCATAAAAATTATTATCCAGCCATCTTCTGTCAATATTATCTGATGAATTAGTATCAAAAGCTAAATTGTAACTTTCATAATATCCTCTTCCGTATGTATAATGAAGTCCAAAATTTGAGATCCATCCATTTTCATATGATTGGTTCCAATGAATTTGATAATGATCTTGCTTGTAATCCTCATCCTGATTATTGTAATACTGAATATTTCCATTTTTATCATAATATTCACCAGCGGGATTATATTTTCGATTTGATTCTAAGGTAGACGCATCTATTCCAAACCATGCCTGATCTGTAAGTTCGTGCCCTGCAAAATTTAATAGTTTTAATAAAGTATTTGAATCTTTATACACTCCCTGTAAAAAATATGAACGAAGTTTTGATCCAGACCTATCAATATAACCACCAGATTTAATTCTTGATAATCTACCTGATAATTCAAATTTATCATTAATAAATCCAGTAGAAAAACCAACCGAATTTTTTATAGTACTAAAACTCCCAAGTGTATTATTTATTTCAAATGATGCAATATCAGATGCTGCATTTGTCTGAATATTTAAACTACCCCCAAAAGCAGCAGAGCCATTAGTTGATGTTCCAACTCCCCTCTGAATTTGAATACTCTCAATTGAAGAGGCGAAATCTGGCAAATTAACCCACCAAACACCCATAGATTCTGAATCATTATAGGGAACTCCATTGATGGTTACATTTACTCTTGATGGGTCAGATCCTCGAACCCTTATCGAAGAGTATCCAATACCTGCACCTGGAAAGGATGTAGTTATCACTGAAGGTGTGTTTTTTAGAAGAGTTGGTATATCCTGTGCCAAATTTGTTTTTTCTAAATCTTTTTTTGAAATATTTACAAATGGGAGTGGAGAATTATCTCTTGCTCTTACTGAGTTAACTGTAACTTCATCTAGATTAACAATATTTGTAAGTGAATCTGATGACTGAGTATATTGAATATTTTGAGAGTAGCTATTTATACTTATTAGTATAAAAAATATTTGTTTTTTCATTATAAATTCCTTTCACAGTATTACCTGTCTAAGTTCTATGGGTTTAATCTCAGCTTACTATAAGCACCCCAATTTCATTCAAAGTTAATTTTTTTTTCGATAAAATTAATAGCCTGTTGAAATCTATTTTCAAAATCTGGCCCTAAAATTATATCAAAATCAACATTGTACGATTCAAGCTCATCTTTATGAGCGGAAAACATTTCTTTACGATCATTTGGGCTGTCTCTTAGATCATCTTTAATCCATGGAACATCAGTATTTAGAATTAAATAATAGTCATACTTTAATAATTTTGCTTGTCTAAGAAGCCATGGATCACAAAAACCATCAAAATGGGTTTTTGACCAAGCAATAGTTGTTAGAATATTTGTATCACAAAATATTATTTTTTTTGAATTATTAATATTTAAATTTTCTTGTTCAACATGTCCCTTTGCTATTTCAATAAGGTCCTCTTTAGAGCATACTTCTTTAATATTATCCCATTTACTCTGAAGATAGACTCTTGCATATTCACTTACATAATTAGTCTTAAAATAAGATGATAGTTTTACAGTTAATGTTGATTTACCTGTTGATTCAGGACCACAAATAACTACCTTCTTTATTGATGATTCCTTTTGAGTAATATTTTTTTCCATGAAATGTAGCCTAATATCGCTAAAATTGTAAAAATAATATACTGAAGTGAGGAAATCGTTAATCCTTTATAAAAATAAAGTGGAACAGTAATCAAATCTCCAATAATCCAGAATATCCAACTTTCAACCTTCCTTCTGGCCATTAACCACATAGCCACAAAGAAAATAGCGGTTGTTATATTATCAATATATGCTGTCCAAGTACCCCATTTCTCGAACTGTACATACACAAAATATATGAATATAAGACTTCCAAGAGCAAGTAGGATTAATTGTGGATATTCCTTTTTTTCAAGTCTCGAAACATTATTTATAAATAAATCGTCCTTTTTTCTTGTCCAATAATACCATCCATAAATAGACATGATAAAAAAGTATCCATTAATTATCATGTCACCTAGTAAAGAGAAATAAAAAAGTATATAGACAAATATTCCTGTTCCAATAAGCCCTGTTGGATATACCAAAATATTATTTTTTTTTGCATATACAACGCTAATAATATTCATTCCAACTGCAAAACTTTCAAGAAAAATAAATGATTCAGAATATGATGAGTATTGAGAAAACAGAAAATTAATTATTTCATTCATAATTAATTATTTGATTGAGCATAACAGATAATATAATCATCTATTTTAAAAAATATCAAGTCGAATTTATGTTTTTCCTTTCCATTTACATAATACCCTTGACCTTTATTATCATATATGTTTTTAATTATAATGTTATCTGAAAAAGAAACTCCGTTGATACCAATTGCTTTATATATAGATTCTTTTGCGGTCCATATCATTGTTAAGTAATTAACATCAAATTGATATTCATTTTTGATTTTTTCGGTTTCGTTTAAAAACTTATTCTGAATTTTAATTATTTTACTATCCTTTAGCTCAATATCAACACCTGTTTTATTGGAATCTGAAAATACAATTGCTGCCATAAAGTTCGAATGAGAAATAGATATGTTTAAATCTGAATTAATCGATGGTTTCCCTAACTTATCATATCTAATTTTATAACTTGGATTCTCTAATTCTAAAGTTTTTCTAACAGCTAAAAATTGTTCTCTGGCTAGTTCATTTTTTCTTGACTCTAAAAGTTTACTATCATAATCATCTAATTCAAAATAATTAAGTTCGCCTAAATTAAGTTTCCATAACTTAATTTTTGTGCTATTATTTAATACTAATTCTTTTAAAAATGGCATTTGATTTATTGTTTAATAAGCTTACTTTTGCATCATAAATATACATATGAAAAACAAGACTGATAATAAATATACCGCTTATAAAATTAAAGATATTTCACTTGCAGAATGGGGAAGAAAAGAGATCAAGCTTGCTGAAGCTGAAATGCCAGGTCTAATGGCTTTGAGAGAAAAATTCAAAAAAGATAAACCTCTCAAAGATGCAAGAATCGCGGGATGTCTTCACATGACAATTCAAACAGCTGTTCTAATTGAGACACTTGGTGACCTAGGAGCTCAAGTAACATGGAGTTCCTGTAATATTTTCTCAACTCAAGACCGTGCTGCTGCTGCAGTTGCAGCTAATGGAATTCCAGTTTATGCTTGGAAAGGAATGAATGAAGAAGAATTTAATTGGTGTATAGAACAAACATTATTCTTCGGAAAAGAAAAAAAGCCACTAAACATGATATTAGATGATGGAGGTGATTTAACCAATATGGTTTTAGATGATTATCCTGAACTCGTCTCAGGTATTAAAGGTCTTTCAGAAGAAACTACTACTGGTGTCCATAGATTATATGATAGGATGAAAAATGGTACGCTTCCTATGCCTGCTATAAATGTAAATGATTCTGTAACTAAGTCGAAATTTGATAATAAATATGGCTGTAAAGAAAGTGCTGTTGATGCTGTTAGACGAGCGACTGATATTATGCTCGCAGGTAAAAGAGTTGTTGTTTGTGGATATGGAGATGTAGGAAAAGGAACAGCGGCATCTTTCAGAGGAGCTGGCTCTATTGTCACTGTTACTGAAATAGATCCAATTTGTGCACTTCAGGCATCAATGGACGGGTATGAGGTTAAAAAACTAGAAAATGTAGTTTCAAAAGCAGATATTGTTGTTACAGCTACTGGAAATAAAGATATTGTCAATCAAAGTTCATTTATGATGATGAAGGATAAAACTATAGTATGTAATATAGGGCATTTTGATAATGAGATAGATATGGATTGGCTTGAGTCTAACTTTGGAAGCCAGAAAACAACAATTAAACCTCAAGTTGATTCTTACAGAATTAACAAAGAAAAAGAAATAATAATATTAGCAGAGGGAAGGCTGGTAAATTTAGGATGTGCAACAGGCCATCCAAGCTTTGTAATGAGTAATTCATTTACAAACCAAGTTCTTGCTCAAATTGAGTTATGGAATAACTCTAAAAACTATGAGAACAAAGTATATATGCTTCCAAAGAACTTAGATGAAATGGTTGCAAAACTTCATTTAGATAAACTTGGAGTCGAACTTGAAGAATTATCAGATGATCAAGCTAAATATATCGGAGTTCAAGTAAACGGACCATATAAACCAGAATATTACAGATATTAAGCCTTAATTGGCTCTATTGAAACAAAAGATTTGTTGTTAGACTTCTTTTTGAACGTGACAATACCATCAATTTTAGCATGAAGTGTGTGATCTTTTCCAAGGTATACATTTTCGCCAGGGTTATGAACTGTACCTCTTTGCCTTACGATTATATTGCCAGCTTGAGCAAATTGTCCACCAAATATTTTAACTCCAAGTCGTTTTGATTCAGATTCTCTTCCATTTTTTGAACTACCTACTCCTTTTTTGTGTGCCATAACTAATTATTTTTTAGCAGTTGTCTTATTTGTAGCTGTATTCTTCTTTGTAGCTATATTCCTTTTTGTAGCTGTATTCTTCTTTATAGAAGCTTTATTCTCACTAATACCTTGAATAATAATTTCAGTTATTGCTTGTCTGTGACCATTTTTAACTTTATAACCTTTACGCCTTTTCTTTTTAAAAACAATAACTTTGTCATCTTTTTTATGAGCAACAACTTTAGCCTCAATAGACGTACCTGTAACATTTGGTTTACCAACCTGAACTTTTTTCCCATCATCAACAAGCAAGACGTTATCAAAAGAAACTTTTGAACCTTCTTTTGCATTAATTCTATTTACAAAAAGTTTCTGATTTTTTTCAACTTTGAACTGGCTTCCTTGTATTTCAACTACAGCGTACATTATTAATTTTTGAATTGCAAAATTAAGCTAATTATTATAAAAAACAAGCCTAATTGAGTATTATAGCTCAATCCAATTATCATTTTTTAATGACCATTCAACAACTTGTTTTATTCGTTCTGTCAGCTTAATTGAGGGGATCCAGCCTAATTTTTTCATTTTTTCTCCTGAAAGTGAGTATCTAAGATCATGACCAGGTCTGGAAGAGTGAAAGTCAACCATTTCATACTTTAATTCTTTTCCCTGAGAAGTTGCAATTATTTTTGCAAGCTCAAGATTATTAAGCTCTTCAGAACCTACGATGTTAAACTTTGGGCATTTAGCACCACCAAAGTCTAGATTATAATCAATATTGTTAATTAAAAGAAAATATACAGCTTCAGCAACATCCTCAGCATGAATGTAGTGACGTGAACCTGGAATTTTTCTGGTTTTGTCTGAGTGAATTGTTACAGTTTCACCATCTCTTATTTTTTTAATACACATTGGTATAAATTTTTCTGGATGCTGTCTTTCTCCAAAAACGTTCATGGTATGGGTAACATAAACAGGAAGTCTATAAGTATTCTCATAAGCTACTGCTAATTCCTCACCCCCAGCTTTTGTTGCACTATATGGATTTGTTGAGTTATATCTATCATTTTCTTTGTAATCAACTCCTTTAGGTGCAGGACCAAATACTTCATCAGTACTAAAATATATAAACCTCTCAAGTCCTTTTTTATCATTAATATATCTTGCATAATCCAATATGTTAGCTGTTCCTACAACATTATCTAAAACAAATTCCATTGGATAATCAATACTTCTGTCTACATGAGATCCTGCAGCCAAATGAAGTATAATGTCTATATCTCCTATTTCTTTTTTCATCCATGGATTTATTTCAGATTTTAAATCATGAAATACAACTTTAACCCTTTGTTTTTCTTTAGTTGAAAGTAGAGAAAGAATACTATCAAGCCTATTGAGATTGCCACTATAGTCAAGCCTATCTAAAGAAACGATACTCCAGTCAGTATTTTTAATTAAAAAATAAATTAAATGATGTGAAATAAACCCTGCTCCTCCTGTTATTAAAACTTTTTTCAAATTTTATAAATTTTTAATATAATCCTTTAATCTATCTTTAGGAGTCCAATTTAATAATTTTATTGAATCATCATTCTCCCTTAATGTAATTCTATAATTTCCGGGTTGATCAGGAATATAATTGGATTTAACATCAAACCTTTCTTTAAAGTAATCAAAAAGTGTATTTATACTATAATTAATACCTGTCCCTAATTCCCATGCATCTTTATGATTCAAATCTGAAAAAGCAATTTTTCTGAGGCCATCGACTAAATCTAAAACATGGATAAAATCTCTTCTTTGCTCTCCATCTCCAACTATTGGGAGAGGTTCACCCTTAATAATTTTTGCTTTCCAGATACCAATTACATTTCCAAATTGTTCATCAGCATTTTCCCCAGGTCCGTAAACATTGTAGAATCTTGCAATTTCAACGTTGATGTTATAAGAGGTTTTATATAATTTACAAATTTCTTCTCCTAAATACTTATACATTGCATAGGGAGAATCAGATGGGTTATGATGTTTTGATGATGATCCGGCGTAAATAATTTTTGTATTATTTTTTTTTGACCATTCAAGAACTTTTGATGTACCGATTACATTTACTCTTAATGACTCTTCAGGATCATGAAAAGAAGGTTGAACTCTAGATTGAGCAGCCAAATGAAAACAAAAATCAAAATCATTATCTATTTTATGGATATTGATAATATCATCATCAATATATTTTACATTTTCAATTTGATTATTGACTGAACCTGTAGAATAATTGTCTATAGAAACAATTTCAAAGTCATCATTTTTTTTTAATTCTTTAATTAAATTAGAACCGATGAAACCTACACCTCCGGTAACTAAAACTTTTTTCACAACAAGCTAGTTTGATTTAAGGTTAATATAACCAAGAACACCTGTGGATTCTCCAACATAATAGATTCTGTTTAAATTACTGTTGAATGAAATATCTCTAATTCTTTCACCAACATTATACTTTCTAATCATCTCTAAGGAATCTTCAATAAGATCATATCTATAATGTATTAAATGTTTTGCCAGAGGTCTCTCAGATTGATCATTACCAAGAGTTGAGAGAAAAAATTCAAAACTCTCCTTTTTCTCTTTAATTAATTTTACCTCTGATACAGCTGGGTTTTTTTCAAAGTATTTAATTGGTTCTACAAAACCATAATCATTATGAGATTTATATATAGGTGCACCTTTTATTATTCTTGACTCATCTCCACCATGAGCATCAGTTTTTGCATTTTCAATTGAATAATGAATCCCATATGAAGCTATTGGCCAACCAAAGTTTTGAGTTTCATCAGTTTTATTATTAAAATTAATTTCGTCCCCTCCAGCAGGTCCATGCTCAGATGATAAAATATAGTTGTATTTTTTGGAGTAGTCAAGTCCTTGGGGATTTCTATGACCATATGATACTATTCTTGATTTTCCATCCTTTTTATTGATAGCAATTATTTTACCATTATCTAAATTTAAATTTTGAGCACTTGATCTCTCTCTAAAATCTCCCATTGAGAATAGAAGTGAATCTTTCTTATAACTTGTAATCCTTCCACCAGATTGAACAGGAGAAAATTCCTTTATTTTAGAGGATATAAAATTTTTTGGAGAGAAAAAATTTTCAAAAGTTAAGCTATCAGAAATTTGTGATTTTACTATTGATGTGTTATAGCTATTATCTTCTCCTCTTGAAAGATAAGAAACATAAATTTGGTCGTTATCAATAAAAATATCTTTAATACCAAACTTTGATATAGTATAAGAATTAAAATAATTGACAGATGCATTTTTTTCAATAAATTCCTCGTTTAAAAAGCTTGAAATATTACTTTTTACCGGGTTAAAATTTAGTTCATTATCATTTAAATCAATTAAAAAGAACATACCATTTTTTGTTACATAGAATAGATTTTGCTTATAAAAATCAATATATGCAGTATTTACTTCATCAAATCCAATGCCAGGAAAAAATGGGGGTAACTTAAAATGATTTAGATTATTTTTTTTTGATAAATTAACGGAAAATACATAATCATTATTGTTAATGAAACTAGCAATATCTTTATATTGATCTTTAAGTTTAATCTCATATTTATAAAACCCAAAATCTTTCCCAGTTAAAATATTCTTTAACCAGCTTAACCTTAGATATACTTTCTCAGGGATATTATCTCTAACTATAACTTTAAGGGGTGATTGAAATACAAAAATTAAAATTATTAGAGATATTAAAGCTGAAAATAAAACTCTTATAATCCTTCTATTTTTAAACATATTTCTTGTAATTAATGAATAGCAAATATACCAATATAATCGTCAGCAAAATTGAAAAAAATAGTTTAGAATTAATTTTTAAAAAACTAAGAAATAGTTTAGGGAACTGATATAGTTGAACAGCCATTTTAGAGTATTTGTCTGTGTCATTTAATTCTCCAGATTTTAAATTAATAAAATCAATGTTAATGTCAGGGCCAATATCAATCTTAATACCAATACTATGCTGATTATTTCCTAATCCAGATGCTAATAGATTAAAATTGTTTTCTTTATGGTAAAATGCATAAGGTGTATAATCAAATGCACCAATATCACCTGCTATAAAATAAAAAGGAATTTGTTGATGATTATATTTATTATAAAGTCTTCTATAAAGATTATTACCAAAATCATAAAACTTTCTTGAATTAACTCTTACAAACCAATCTGTTTCAGAAAAAATTAATTGGTGGGTAAATATTATAATTGACTTAGGGTTTTGATTAATTATTACCTCATCTATGAAATTCATATACTGATCAATTTCTAAATTATTTTCTTTAGAAGTGTTTAAATAAAATAAAAGTGACTCATTGACTAATTCATAATAAAAGTTTATTGGATTTCTTGACAATTTAAAAATAGAATTACAGTTATCATGATTTCCAATTACAAATTCTACATTATTATTGACATAAAAACTTTCTAAGTTATTGAGTTCAACCATATTATTACAATCATAAATAAAGTCTCCTCCAAGAACTATTTTAGAGTAATTATTTTTTTGTAAATGACTCAAAAAAATTGGGTCTAGATTATTATCTAGTTTACTATGTGAGCCATATGCATGCCCAACAAATAAAAATTCCTTGGAACTTACCTGAGCATTAGCGTTACTAATAAATACTATTAGAAAAAGTAGTTTGAGATATACCCTTAACATATTTTGAATATCTGGTGAAAGATAGTTTTTTTAATTTATTGAAGAAATTTACTTCCTTGTTATATTTAACCTCAATAATTATAATTTTTTCTTTAAAATTTATTTTTGTAATAGGTGAATAAAAAAATAAACCTGAATCAATTGTTAACCTTAATCCCATTAATTTGTTTTCAAAATACATTCTCTGATATGAATTTAATAAAGTAGGCCTTCTATTAGAAATTTTTCTATATAATTCAAAATTTTTGAGATTTTTGAGCTCTAAAAGAACATTTGAGTGAAAATCATAAATATTATCTAAACTTTTTAATTTCATTAAATTAAGGTTACAATATTTTTTAGAGTTCAAAAATTCATCTTTAATTTTTATTTCAAGAACTTTATTGGAGTTATCAAATAATTTTGAATACCATCTAACCCTATATTTATTTCTTTTGGAAAGACCATCAAAATTATGATTTACTGAAGAAAAGTTATAATCATCAAAATAAATATTATTTACCCTTCTATCGGAAAAGGATTTTATATATCCCAATGAATATAATTGGGATATAAATTTTGGTAGATAATTTTTTTCTACAATATATTTTCTTTCATACCTAAATTTTTTATTCTGATGCTCTACCATATAAATTTCCATATAATTTTGATTCAACATTCGACGTAAAAAAAATAGAATCTTTCCCAATTATTTTTGAATTTTTTTCTATTAAATAATTATCAATTTTAGTGTTCACAAAGGTTGTTTGACTTGGTCCAAAGTACTGTTTTTTTATAAATGATGAGAAATCAATCTTATTATTTTTAATAATGCTTGAAGTTATACTAACATTTGAGGCATCTTTAGATACAATAGCAATTTCATTTGCGATAAATGAACTATTAGAAATTAAAAACGTACTTCTTTCACCAGCACTAACAGCTTTATCATATACCTCAGAAAATTCTGAATTGTTTATTATTACATTACTTCCTGATCCATCCACTCCATCATTACCAATATTTTTGAACTCTGAGTTAGTTATAGTAAGGCTTGAAAAATCTGAATCAATTGCATCATTAATTATATTATTAAATAAAGAGTTTTTAATAACAATATTTTTGGATCTAAAGAAATTTAAAAAATCATCACCATTTAAATTCTGACTGAAAACAGAATTTAAAATATTTATTGATGCACATTCATAAAAAGTAATAGCAGCAGGTTGATCGAAAACTGATAGATTATTACTTAAAGATTTAAAGATTACGTGATTTATATTAATTTGCTCTTGTGAATTAAAAAAGATAGTCCCAAGTCTATTTGTACCATAAATTTTAATAGGGCTTGAAGAAGATCCGATAGCTTGAAACCCTCCATAGATTTTCATGTAAGCATTATCCAACTTCACAGTTACTCCTTCCTCTATAATTAATTTTTGATTTGAAGAAACAATAAATTTACCAGTAATTAATGTGTCCTTGGTGATTTTTAATATTTCACGATCCTTTTGTTGATAATCATAAGTTTTATCTAGAATTTCCTTTTTTACAAACTCAATATTTTCAAGAAATATTTTTTCTCTTTTTTGAATTTGATTTGAAAATCCAAGCATTTTATTTTTTAAATCAATATATGATTTATCAGATTTAATGGACTTCTGTATTTCATCAAGCTCTTCTTTTAATTCATGTAATATTTGGTTTTCTAGTTTCTGATCGTATATTTTTTTTATTAACTTATTATTATTTGCTATCGCATCTAAATTAAATTTTTCAAATTTTTTGATAAACCCTTCTCTAAAGGTTGGTTCAATTAAATTATTAACTGGATTGTAATACCAATGGAGATTAATATCACTAAAGGCATGCTCATCATTAATTAGTAATCCAAGCTTAATTATGTTTTTTATTTTAGTCCTATCAATTTTATTAGCAAATGAATCAATATCATAATAAAAAAGCTGCTCAAGCCGAAAAGCAGTTGATTCTAAAGAATTATCATCTCCCGTATAGTTGAATTTTATAGAATCGTTTATAATTTCAAATAATACAGATTCTCTTCTTTTATTTTTTTCTATTAAATATTTATCAAAAAAATCTTCCTGATATAAAATCCCATAATTTGCTTTATTTAAAATAATTCTGTAAGGTCTATAATTTATACCTATCCCATTATATAAGTTAGAATATATTATATTTACTAGAGGATCTGTTATAAAGTCTCTCGATCTAGGGTTCAAAAAATTAACCTTTTTATTTCCAAAACCTAATTCACCATCAAATTTTACTCTAAAGCTATGTCCATTAACATCTCTAAAATGATCAGGGTTTAGACCAAAGAGTCTAATTTCAGCCTCAGTTTCATTTTTACCATCAGTTAGAATGGATTTATAATAGAGATTATCACCAGACCACTGATTTCCTGTAAAGACATAATTATTTACCATTTTTGATCTTTCCTTTTGTAGCTTAACATAATTATTAGGTGATAAAGAAAATGACAAGGTTTTAATGCTATTATTATCTAGAAAATTTATAAACTCTGCCTTATCATTTAAGTATTTGACATAAAGTGAGCCAAGATTAACAGTTATCATAGATCTGTAGAGTATTTCCCTTTGAAAATATCCAATGGTAATCAAAAAAATAGAAAAAATAAGAATTAAAGAGATTGAAATAAATCGCTTTGGTTTTTTTGAATATTTCATTCTGAAGAAGAAAAAAATTGAATTTCTCTTTTATTAATTTTTTTACTATCTAAGAAAGCTTCAACAATATTTAGTTTATCAAGATTAAAATCTGACAGTTTAAATACTACAACGATATTTTTTTCTTGCTTACTTATACTTTGAATCTCAACATTAACTCCCTCATCTGTTAAATTTTTTGCTAAACTATGTATATCATTATTAGATATCTTTTCAACTGAAATAACCAATTGATCATTTATTGAGTGAATAGATTCTAAATTTTTTGCTTTTTGATAATAGTTATATACAAAAACAAATAAAACTAGTATTAGAGGAAAGAAATATGAACCAGCTGCAGTTGCAATAGCAACTCCAGTTAAGATTAAAAAATAAACGATCTGCTCAGCCTCTTTGATAGCAGTCCTGAATCTTATAATAGAGAGAGCACCTACTAGGCCAAGAGACAACACAATACTTGATTTTATAGTAATTACAATTAGAAATATAGATACACCGAAAAGGGGAAAAATATTAGCAATTAAAGATTTGTTAGATACAGAATCAGAATATTTAATGTAAATTAATCTTAATAATAATGATAAAAATACAGTAACTATAAATCCAATTAAAAATTGAGAAAGGCTTGTTGAAGAAAGCTCTAGATTACTAAAATCCATTAAATCATTCATACTACTTTTACTAACAAATCTATTATATTATATACTAAAATGCAATTTATGTCAATTCTATGCTTAGAATTAAATTACTCATGCATAATTAAAAAATGTAACACTATAATCTTTGAGATGTTGAACCAATGCAAAGTGGTTTAAGCCATAGATATCCCAATAGTTTATTAATTAATGAAATTATAGTTGAAGCAAATAATTTAAGTTTAGGAACCTTTGACCTTTTATTTCTTAAAAAGATTAAATAATTGAGTTTTTCTAATATTTGAAGAGAAGTTCAATTTATAAAAATTATGTCCGTTTTTTCCCATATCATTTAATTCAGAATTATTTAAACTAATGAATTTTACTATTTTGTTAACAAACATGCTAATATCATTATTTTCATCAGTAATACCACAATTTGACTTCTTAATAATATCTGCACCTTCTCCACCTAAAAGACCAATTATTGGCTTACCTATTGCAAGATATGATTGCAATTTAGCAGGCACAGTTTTAGAAAATAAGGGGGTATTTTTGATTGATAAAAACATTGCATCAGCAATGCTACAATAATTAGGAATTTCAGAAACCGGCACTTGATTTACAAATGAACATAAACTACCAAGTCCAAGTTTATTGATTTCTTTTATAAAAGTTTGCTTTGAGGTACCCTCACCTATAAATATCCAGTGAATTTTTTGATTTTTTAAACCATTAATAAGTTTTAATACGTTTTTAAAGCCTTGAGCTAGTCCAATGTTTCCAGTATATAAAATTGTAAAGTGTCCTTTGGGAATATTTAAATTTATTTGTTCTGTAATTAAATTTTTTTCTATTTGAATTTCTGCCCAATTGGGAAAGTAAATTATCTCTTTATTAAATCTTTCCTTAACAATTTCTTTAAATCCATGAGAACCTATTAAAATTTTATCATAAAAACTGTAAATACATTTTACAAAATACTCTAAAATGTTAATTAATATTCCTGATTTTATTATCTCTAAATTTTTAAGAGTATCTGGCCACAAATCAAGATCCCACAAAAACATTTTAGTTTTAAAAAATATTTTATAGATAATTGGACTAATTGCAATTAGAATGGGACTAGTGTGATGTACAAAAATAAAATCATATTTTCTCTTGAATAACATTAAATATATTGTAAAGAAGAATGTTGATATAAAAAATGAGGTATAATTAAAAATTCTTCTAAAATAATTACCATTACCTCTGGGAATTAATGGCAACCTATTAATAACTACATTTTTTTTTTCGTGTGACTCAAAAGATTTTAATCCATAACCTTTATAAAATTTTCCACCTGAATAATTTGGTATACATGTGATAACCCTAATATGGAATTCAGAAGATGATAGCCAATCAACAATTTCATTAATTTTGAATTGTTCAGGAAAATAATGGTTAGTGTAAATTAAGATTCTTTTTGCCAAACTACTCGATTTACATAGTCAATATATGATAGGATTATTCTTTCGACCTTTAATGAAACGTTTGGAACATTATATTCATTTACTATATTGAAATTTCTATTCTTTCCAGTAATCTGATTTTGAATTAAATCAATACCATTTCTAATTCTTTTCATACCTAGACCAGTAATTACTGTAGTAGCCTGTTCAATAGCCTCAGGTCTTTCATGTGATTCTCTGAGATTTAGTGATTTGAAGTTTAATATTGATGACTCCTCAAAAATTGTCCCACTGTCTGATAAAACAACAAAAGATTCGATCTGTAATTTACAATAATCCGAAAAGCTTAATGGTTTAATCACTTTTACTAACTTATTCAATTTATGATTAATATTATCAATTTTTTTTCTAGTTCTTGGATGCATTGGAAATATGACAGGAATTTTATGTTCTGTGCACAATTCATTTAATGAATTAATTAATAATTTCAAATTTGAAATATTATCTACATTTTCTTCACGGTGACAGGAAACTAAAAAGTATTTTCTTGACTTTAAGGATAAAGTATCAAGTATTTTTGAATTATCAATTTTGTTCTTGTTTTCAGATATGACCTCATACATTGGTGAACCTATATTAATAACTCTATCTGGCATAATCCCCTCAAGTATAAGATAGTCTCTAGCAATTTTGCTATATGTTAGATTTATATCAGAAATGTGATCTACTATTTTTCTGTTTGACTCTTCTGGGACTCTTTGATCAAAACATCTATTACCAGCCTCAAAATGAAAAATTGGTATTTGCTTTTTCTTAGCAACTATGCTTGATAGACAACTATTTGTATCACCAAGAATAAAAAATGCATCAGGTTTAAGTTCATCTAATAAATCGTCTATTTTGATTAAAATATTACCTATAGTTTTCGAAGGAGAATTATCTGCAGATTCTAAAAATATTTTTGGTTTAGGTAAGTCTAGGTCTTTAAAAAAAATCTCATTTAGTTCATAGTCAAAATTTTGACCAGTATGAATAAGATAATGATCAAATACCTCAGATTTTTCAAAGCGTTTTATAATTGATGAAAGCCTTATTATTTCAGGTCTAGTTCCAACTACAGTTACTAATTTAATTTTTTTGTTACTCATTTAGCATATCTAATTTAAACATTTTCAATATAGGTATCAGAAGTTTTATCTTCATAATGTTCATTTATCCAAAACGTTGTTATTAATTCATCATTACCAATATTTTGAATATTGTGAGTATTCCATATTGGAATGTCTATATACGATGGGGATTCCTCACTAAGCTCAAACTCAGCAACTTCCTCAGAAAGCACCTCTCTTAATTTAATTAATGCTTTTCCTTTTATTACAGAGAATCTTTCTACTTTTCTAGTGTGAAAATGATTACCTCTTATTTCATTTCTTCCTGTAATAGACACTGATGATTGTCCACTGGAATTAGATCTGATTAGTTCAGTAAAACTACCTCTATTATCTTCATGAACTTTATATTTTTTTGGAAAAAATTCTTTAATATCTATGTAAGACATAAAGGTGTTAAATAAACTAAGCTTAAAATATGAATCTAAATTAGGATAAGTACCATTCTTAATGTAAGTCTCATTAAACATATCTAGTAGCCTTAACACTTCACTTACTTTCTTTTGATTGATTAGGTCTGTCAATATAATTTTATCACTAGATTCAATAGATTCAATTAGCTTAGATATAAGATCATTAACATATAATAGCGGAATATTTTTATCTTCTTTTATTTCATTCTTTTTTGAATGAATAATATTATAACAAAATGAAGCAATAAATGAATTATAATTTGGTTTACAGAAGGGACCATATAAGTTTGGTAAAATTAAACCATGGAATACATAACCAAGTTTTTTTGACTGATCTAAAAATTTTACCCTTGCATTTTTTTTAGCGATTCCATATTTTGTATTAAAATTCTCTTGAATTGATGATGAAAAAAATAATTTACCAGAAAATTTTGTTTTTTCAAGAGCCTTAAACAATATATTATTAATATGCTCGTTTTTTTCTAAAACAGCTTCATCACTTATATCTCTATTAACACCTGCAAAATGAAAAATTATATCATCACTTTTTATTTTATTATTAAGGTTTGCAGATTTAAAGTCAGATTTTGTTAGAAAAATTATTGAATAACTATGATTAACTGTGAGTAGGCCTCTTTGTAGGTGACTTCCCAAAAAACCTTTATGACCTGATATTAAAACTCTCAAATGAATAATTTTATGATTTTAAATCACTTTTAATTTCTTCAAGATTCAATAATAATTTTTTCATTTCTTCGACATTTAACATATTTGTATTATTTGAATTATACTCATTAATTTGTATTTCTGTTTTACCCTTTGAAAAATATTTGTCATAATTTAAATCTCGACCATCAGGAACTATTTTATAATAATTACCAAGATCTTCTGAAGAACTCATCTCTTCCTTTGTTACTAGAGTCTCATACATTTTTTCACCATGTCTAACTCCAATATATTTAATTTTAGAAGAAGAATTATAGATGCTTATTAATGCTTTAGCAACGGTTTCAATAGTTGCTGACGGGGATTTTTGAACAAAAATATCTCCATTATTTGCATTTTCAAAAGCATGATTTACTAGATTAACAGCATCATCTAAACTCATCATAAATCTAGTCATTTCAGGACTTGTTAGCGTTAAGTCTTGTTTGTTTTTTATTTGTTTTATAAATAAAGGGATAACTGAACCTCGAGATGCCATAACATTTCCATACCTTGTTCCACAAAAGATTGTATTTTTAATATCAAGATTTCTGGAATTAGAAATCATTACTTTTTCCATTAAAGCTTTTGACATTCCCATGGCATTAATTGGATATGCTGCCTTATCAGTACTTAAAACAACAAGCTTTTTAATGTTGTTTCTTTTTGCTAGAGTTAATACATTATTGGCTCCAATTATATTAGTTTTTACTGCTTCAATAGGAAAAAATTCACAAGATGGTACCTGCTTTAATGCAGCTGCGTGAAACACATAGTCAACATTATAAATTGCCGGCTCAATTGAGTTGATATCCCTTACGTCACCTAAATAAAATTTAACTTTAGGAGAGTCAATAAGTTTCCTTAGATCATCCTGTTTCTTTTCATCCCTTGAAAAAATTCTAATTTCACTAAAATTATTGTTTTTGAACTGTTTATTAAGGAACGCTTTACCAAAAGAACCTGTCCCACCTGTTATTAATAGCTTGCTCATGAAAATAATGTGTATTAACAAATATATCGATAATATTTATATATTTTTGATAACTGCAAATGATTGAAATCTTGATGATAATTTTATGAAAAAGATAGTATTGCTTACTGGTAACGAACTAAGACATATTTTCTTTAAAAAATATATGTCGAATCATAGCGAAATTTCTGTAATTGCGTCATTTTGTGAATCTGTTAATGGAAACATCATAAAAAAGGTTAGTCAACAAGAAAATAATGAATTAAGAACAAAACATCTGGAAGAAAGAGTAAAATCTGAAATAATTTTTTTTAAAAAATTTTGTGATGAAACTAAAGATATGTCCAACTCTATTTTTATAAATAGAGGCGATATTAATCTAATTGAAAATGTTAATAAAATAAAAGTATTAAACCCCGACTTAATTATTTCATACGGCTGCTCAATAATTAAATCAGAACTTTTAAAAATCTTTAAAGGTAAGTTTATTAATATCCATCTAGGAATTTCTCCTTATTACAGAGGATCTGGAACTAATTTTTGGCCATTTGTTGAAAATGAGTTGTCTGCTGTAGGAACAACTTTTATGCATATAGATGAGGGAATAGATACTGGAGCTATAATTCACCAGATTAGAGCAGAAATTAAAATAAACGATTCTATACACTCAATAGGAAACAGGCTCATCCAAGATTCTACAAATGAGTGTATTAAAATAATTAAATCTTTTCGTAAGCTAAAAAAACAGGAAAAAAATAAACGTAAAGGCAAATTATATAGAAATATAGATTTTAACGAAGAGTGTGTTAGAGAAGCCTATAAAAATCTAGATAAAAAAATTAATAATTATATTAATAAAAAATCATTGCTTGACAAAGAGTTTCCAATAATAAATGCATTTGAATAGTGAAAGCCATAATGTATCATTATGTTAGACCAAAGGATGAAAAATTTCCAAATCTTTTTAGACTTGATATTAATTCTTTCAAAAAACAATTAGATTATTTTGAAGCTAATTATGGATTTATTAGTAAAGATTCATTCATAGATTCAATCAGAAATAAAGAAAAAAAAAATGGGGTATTACTAACTTTTGATGATGGACTTATTTGCCATTATAAAAATGTTTTTCCAGAATTAAAAAAAAGAGGTCTTTGGGGAATTTTCTATATACCTACTTTTCCTTTAAAACACAATAAAATTTTGGATGTCCACAGAATTCATATTCTACTTTCAAATTGTAATGTACAAGAAATCTATTCATATTTATTAGATATGGATATTGAAAAAATATTTGATAAAAATAAAATTGATGAATTTAAAAAACTGACTTATATAAATCAGAAAAATGATCAATACTCGTTAATTATTAAAAGAATTTTAAATTATTATGTTAAATACAATGAACGTAAAAAAGTAATTGATGAGTTATTTAATGAATTTTTAAAAGAGGACTTTTCTGTGAAGGATGTATATTTAAGTATTGACAATCTAAAGGAAATGCAGTCTGAGGGAATGATAATTGGTAGTCATACTGAAAATCACCAAGTGTTATCGAAGCTACCTACAAAGATTCAAAAGTATGAAGTTGAAAATTCTTTTCAATTTATTGAAAGTAAAATTGGATTTTTAGATGTAAAGACATTTTGCTATCCATACGGTGGGTTTCATACTTTCAATAATCAAACTGAGAAAATCCTATATAATTATGGATGTGATTTCTCATTCAATGTCGAGCAAAGAGATATTAGCCAAAATGATTTAGTCAACAGAGTTCATGCTTTACCAAGATTTGACTGCAATCAATTTAAGTATGGTAAATCATCTAATAATTAAATATTTGATTTGAAAAAGCTAAGTGTATTAATTACATTATTTTTCCATAAGTAATTTCTTGATTCAAGAAAATTACTATTTGACATTTCAATTAGCTTATCATCTTTCATGTTCAGTAGAATAGTTTTCTTAATATCATTTATATCATTACTATCAAAAAAAATATCTTGGCTCATGACTAAATCTTTCATTGGACTTTTTCTTGTTGTTATTATTGGTAAGCCAAAACTCATCGCTTCTAACATTATAAATGGCAAATTTTCACATGATGAAGCAAATAAAAATAATGAAGTGTTTTTATAATATTTTGAAATGTCTTGACTTGGTATTTTTCCTAAAACTTTAATTTTATTTCTCAAATGCTTGTTACTTTTTAAAACTTTTTTCATTCTATTAAATTGGACTCTATCTTTTTGTCCAATTAACGTTAAATTAATATCATATCCTTCAACTATTAATTCCTTGACAGCTAAAAAGACATTCAGATTATTTTTATATGGCAAAAAATCTGATATATATAAAATATTAAAATGATTATTTCTAATTTTATAAATATTATTAGACTGTTGATGGATACCATGAGGAACTATTATTGATTTTACTTTATTAGACATTTTATTGTTTATGATTTTATAGGCATATTCAGTTAAAAATATTACACCATTAGATTTATTAAATGAATACAACTGCAAAACTCTAATCAGATAAAACTTAATTCTTTTAAAAAATGAAAAATTTATAATTGATTCTGAGTCAAATGGCAACATATTCTGACTCATTGTAAAAAAAGGTTTAAATCTAGATAGAAAAATACCTCCAGGTGCGAAAACAAGATCACATTTATTATTTTTAAAATAATATGATGAAATAAATAATTGTGATATCAGAGATAGTAAACTACCACAATTTAAAAATTTGTTAGAAATACACTTAACATTTGATAGCTCACTAAAATCATTATTTACATAATGATTAGAAACAACTACAAAATGAATATTCTTGTCCTCATAAATACAATTTATTATAAATTTTTCTAAATGTTTTTTGCCTCCTCCTGTTCTTATATTTGATGCATCAATTCCAATTATCATATCAAAGCTTAATTTATCATTGAGATTAATGTTTTGTTCCAATTTTTATGGTTGATTTTTTTAGCAATTAAATTAGAGTTTGAGCTAAAATTATCTAATTGTGTAGATGAAAGAGTAACAATTTTAATAATTGAATCTTTTATGGAATTAATATCATAAGGATCAAATTTATATCCATTAGTACCTTCTTCAACTAAATCAAATGAGGAACCACAATTTTTTGAACAAATTATTGGAAATCCAAGTGCCATCATTTCATGGACAACTACACCCCATGGTTCATATACACTAGGTAAGCAAAATATATCACAGTTATAGGCTATCTTGATAATTTCTTTTTGATTTTTAATGCCTAATAATTTGACACAATTAAACTTTTCTAATTTATTAAGAAGATATCCTTCACCTATAATAATAAGTTTATGCTTTTTATTAAATTTTTTATTAATTAACTCAATTGCTTTAGTTAGTCTTAAAATATTTTTTTCTTTTACAAGTCTTCCAATAAAAAGAAAATTAAAACTATCTTTTTTTAAAAATTTTTTTTTCTTGTAACTTTTGAAAAAAATTTCAGCTGCTACGTAGAATCCACTGTAAATTTTATTTTCCTTAAAACCTATAAATTTTGCATATTTTGTTTGTTGTGATCCAACACCCCAAAATTTATCAAAATATTGAGTGTAAAGATAGTTTTTGAACAACCTCTGTAAAAGTTGACGATATGATCCTCTATACATAGTATCCTGGATTGTAACTCTTATTGTTTTATCACAAAATATTTTTGCAATTTTTAAATAATCAGAATTCATTCTACCAGATAATAAAATTATTGAAGGTTTAAGATCGTTAACAAAACTGACTAAATTATTAAAAGATCTAAATTGACTCTTTGGAGTAAATTTAGATTGTAATTTCTCATTAATCGATATTCCTTTAAACATATTAAGATAGACTACATGAATAAAAAAATTATTATGTTTAGAAGAGAAGTTTTCTATAGATCCAAGAAAATATGGTGTTAACTCAGCATACAAAAATAGAATTCTACTACTTGGTTTTTTTACATTCATTAATTCTTAAACTTCAATTTATTTCTTTGAGGTTTTTCAATATCTAAAATTTCTTGGCTTTTAAATTTTAGTGCATCATAAACTGTATTTAAATTTCTAGATAACTTTGACATACCGGGAGCTTCTAGAGAGGCTGCATGATCTGTTCCTTTCCAAGTTCTATCTTTAGTAAAATGTCTCTCAATCCATGTTGCCCCAAGAGTATATGCAGATATATCAATTGCAATACCTTTATGGTGGCCTGAAAAAGCATAGTCAAATATCTCATCCTTAAATATTTTTTGGAGATTTAAAAGTTCCATTAAACAAACTTCATTTGCCTCTACAGGATAACCCGAGGTACAAGAATATATTACAAGACTTTTTAATTTATTTTTTGATTTAAATAATGTCTTTAGACTTTCAAGTTCATTTTTATAAGTCATTCCAGTTGATATATGGATTTGACCATCATAATTATTAATCAAATACTCAAGCAGTTTATGATGATTATTCATTGCTGAGGGTATCTTAATATATTCTGGGTTCAATTTTACCACTTCTTCTGCACTTTTTAAGTCCCATACTGATACAGAATAGCCTATACCTTTTTCTTCACAGTACTTTTTTAACTTGTAATGAGTATCTATACTAAATTCTAATTTTTCTCTATGTTCACCATAGGTTGAACCGTATGAGTTTATTGGATTAGGATGTGGTGATTTATACTCTTTTTTTGAGAGTAATTCCTTATTGTTTCTTTTTTGAAATTTTACAAAATCTGCACCCGAGTTTTTTGCTAAATCAATTAATTCATAGGCAATATCTAATTGGCCCATATGGTTACACCCTATTTCTGCCACTATAATTGGCTTTTTATATTTTTTCATTTTTTATATTTATAATTCTTCGATTCGTTTAGTTTTATCACAGATTAGTAAATCATAGTCTGGTTTTTCTCCAACAGATAAAGAATGAAACTTACAATTCCATTTTTTTAATTGATTTAAAGTTAACTCGTAATGATTTACTCTTGTTACATATCCTCTTGCGGTCCAATAAATAATTTCATTGCCTTTTTCAAACAGATTATTAATTTTTATTATGTTTTCCTTAATAGGTATAGCACCAGAATAATCTGTACCAACTGTTTTGCAAATAGTATTATCTATATCAACATATATTTTCATAGTTTTTATTTTACTTTTGTTATTCCAAAGATTAAGTTTTTAAAATATAAACTAAAATTGATTAAAATTTCTCTATCTCCTTTAACAATATGAACAAATAGCTTTGCTGGAACAGCAATTAGTCTCATGTAAAGAGGGGTTTTTAAAAATACACCCCCATAGCTGTAAACTCCATCTTCAATAAATTTGTATGCAGGAAGGGCAAAAGAAGATTTCATATAATAAGTAAATGATATAATAGATCCTCTTACAGGCATGACTTTATATTTGTTATTAAAAATTAACTCAATTGCATCTTGAGTGGTTTCTTCAAAATTTGCAATAGAGAATTTAACAAACTTACTGGGCCCTATCTGAACTACAGGCTTTCTTAAGTAATTAGCCTCAACTGCAATACTTGAGCAAAAATTAATTACAAGTTTACTATATTCGATGAGAGCATAACTATCTGTAAAATTTTCTGGAAATAAAACTGTTACATCATTACTTAGTAATTTATATTTATTCATTGTTGATTTATGAATAGATTTTTGATTGGGATGCATTTTTATTACAAAGTCATACTTATCTGAAAGTTTTGAGGAAATTAGCTCCTTTATACTTTCAATTTGATCAAGTATTGTATATTTTGACCAGTCTGAGCCTATGAATCTATATTCATCATCACTTGAAACAAAAACTGAAATTATAGGTTTTGATAAATTTTTTACACTTTGATCTATATGATTATCTATTTGATTTTTTGTGTACGCTACATCATTGATTGGAATTTTTTTTCTCTTATAAGAAAAATATTTTGCTGCAAGATTTCTAGATTCTCTAAAGTATTTTAGATATGTAATAAACGAGTTTCGTTTTTCAAATTCTATCGAATGAAACATTTCATTAGTAGAATACATTGGAACTTTCCCATTAACTCCTGCGTCGAACAAATTATAATTTACTTTATTTTTCTTTGAAGACTCTATTAAAGGTCTTGCACAGCTGAGTCTTCCATTAAAAATAATAAAGTTATTTACATTGTTTTTTGATAAGAAATGATTAAAATAAGTAAATAGAGCATAAGAAGAATCTAACATTCTATCTTTTACTTTTCTCCATCTACCATCAAGTAAACTCATATCATCTAATCTAAGTTGAGAGCCAATTGTAGAATGAACTCCTAATAAAAGCTCTTTTTTGACATTAATATCAAACTCATCATGATTTATATTAAGACTAAATAAATCAGACCTATTAACCTTTATTAAATCTGAATTTTTATTTCTCTTTTTAAACTCATTAAATCCTTTCTCAGCTTTATACCTACATATCTTACATATGCTTTTCTTATTAAACACATTTACCGAACAGCTCTTTAATGCTGCATCACACATAAAAAACAAATGTTTATTTCTTTTATTTTCAATATGAATTTTTTCACTAAAAGCAAGGTTTAACTCTAGAGATGGGCTTTGTGCTGCCAGATTTAAAAATGAAATATTTATCTTTTCTTTAGGATACATCTTACCTTAATTTATGATCATTGAATAATTTTTGATTTGGTGTGTTCCAGATTTTATCAAGTTTTAATATTTCTGAAAATAACTCAGAGCTATTCCCTTTACCATAATTTTTTATTGGTTGAATCTGTTGTTTTTTTTCTAAAAAATCTATTTTTTTTAAAATATTTTTTTTGTTAAAATCTACATTGTAAATCATTTTATTTGCATCTCTATTATTTTGCCTTGAACCTAGGTTAATTGAGTTTACTGAATAATATGGTGCTTCTCTTATTCCAGCAGAGGAATTGCCAATGATGAAATCTGCATTTTTTAAAATAGTCAAAAAGTATTCAAATCTAATAGATGGTAACACTTTGATTTTATTAGATGATATACTTTCATATTTTTCAATAATTAGATTTGACCCTAAATCATTATTTGGGTATATAACTACATAATTTTTATTACTTTCCAACAATGATTCTGTTAGACATTTAATTTGATCTTTTAAAAATTCTATTTCTGTAGTAACTGGGTGAAATAGACATATCGAATATTTTTTAAACTCTAAATCATACTTTTCTCTTGCGTCTGAAATATTTGGTAAATTTGATGAAAACATTAAATCAATATCAGGAGAGCCTATTATAAATATAGAATTTTCATCTTCACCCATTTGAATAAGTCTTTTTTTTGCTAATTTATTGGAGACAAAGTGAATATGAGATAGCTTTGAGATTGAATGTCTAATTAATTCATCAATTGTTCCTGAAACTTCACCTCCCTCAATGTGAGAGACTAAAATATTTTTAAAAGAACCAACTATTGCACATGCAAGTGGTTCTGGTCTGTCACCATGAACAACAATTAAATCAGGTATTATCTTTTCAACATATTTTGAAAAACCTTCTATTGTTTTAGAAACAGTTAGATCCATTGTGTTTTCATCAGATTCATTATTAAATCTGTAAAACTTTACTCCTTTTACCCTTTTAACATCTAAATATGTGTTCCCGTATTTTTTATGATTATGCATACCAGTTATGAAGACATAGACTTCAAAACCTTCATCTCTCGTCCTAAGAATAAGAGATTTAAGCTTCCCCCAGTCTGCTCTTGTTCCAGTAACAAAAATTAACTTTCTATTCAAAATCTGACCAATTTAAATGTTCTCCTTTATTAATATTCTTATTAGAGATCTTTCCTAGAACTTTATTAAAGTGTTCTGCCTTAATTTTCCCAGTTCCAGGTCTTTTTACCCAAATATTATCATTTGAAAGAGTATCTCCTGCTTTAATGTCTTTTATACTTACAACTGTAGAAAATGCAAAATTAATAGTTACTTCTTCTTCTTTAGCAGGTTCTTTTTTGCCACCTAGCATAGATTTTATGATTTTACTATTAATAATTAATTCTCTACAGCTTTTTTCGTCCATTGAGCACACAATATCAGGTCCTTTTCTATTAATATGATCCGTGTAATGTCTCTCAATAATTGATGCTCCAAGAGAAATTGCTGCATAAGATGACAAATTATTTAATGTATGGTCACTCAAACCTATTGGAATATCATTAAATTCATTCATCAACTCTTGCATACCCCCTAATCTCACCAAATGAAATGGAGTAGGATAAAGGTTAGTAGTATGTAACAATGCAAAATCTAGTTTATGATCTCTAATAATTTTTACAGCTTTTTTTACATTTTCCATATTATTCATACCCGTACTTAAAATTATTGGTTTATTAAATTTGCAGATATATTCAATAAGAGGATAATTGTTACACTCTCCACTTCCAATTTTAAAGGCAGGAACATTAAGATCTACAAGTCTATCAACTGCTGCTCTTGAAAAGGGAGTTGATATAAAAATCATATCATTTTCTTCAACATATTTTTTTAATTCAAATTCTTCTTCAAAATTAAGAGAACATTGTTCCATAATTTCATAAATTGATTTATTAGAATTTCCTGGTATTACACTTTTAGCAATTGGACTCATTTCATCCTCTACTATATGCGTTTGATGTTTAATAATTTCAACTCCTGCTCTTTTAGCACTATCAACCATTTCTTTCGCCGTATTTAAACAACCTCCATGATTAATTCCAATTTCAGCAATTATTAACGGATATTCATCTTTTCCTATATTTCTGTTTTTAATTTTCATTATTTAATTATAATGTTTAACAATTAATTCTGCCAATTTTAAATCATCCTCATAGTCAATGTCAACCATTGAACCTATATCATTTGTTATAAATGGATATGTATTGTGTGTTATATAATTTTTATCTTCTATTAATATTTTTTTTGAGAAAATATATATAAGTCCATTTTCATAATATAAATTTTCTAGATCTTGATGTCTTTGGCCAATCTCATAATTTATTGGTTGATATTTTTCATTCTTTATTTTACCAAATTTTTTATGTAGTATACTAACACTCATTAGAGAGTTACAACTAGATTCCTCGAATGCTCTTATTGATTCTATTATAAGAGTTTTATTTCTAATAGGGTTAGTAGGTTGAAGAATTATTATATTTTCAAAACTAATTTCTTCTGAAATAAGGTGATCATAAAAATCAAGAATAACGTCATTAGTTGTTGTTTCATCTTCAGCTAAGCTATCAGGTCTATTGTATGTTGAGACCTGATATTGTTTTGCTAAATCTATTATTAAATCGTCGTCAGTATTTACCCAAATATTTTTTCTCTTAAAATATTTTATAGCATATTCTATTGAGTAAGATATTAATGGTTTACCATTTAATTTTCTTAAATTTTTACCTTTAATTCTTTTAGAGTTTTTTCTAGCAGGTATAACCACAATATAATCTTTGTAATTCATTATAATACTTCTTTAAAATAGTTAAATGTCTTTTCGATTCCCTCTGGAATTTGAATTGTTGGATTCCAATTGAGAATTTCTTTTGCTCTTGAGATATCAGGTTTTCTTATCTTTGGATCATCTGGAACTGAATCAATAAATTCAATTTTATTTTCTCCATACTTGTCTATAATTAGTTTTGCTAAATTAATAAGAGATATCTCTGTATCATTACCTAAATTGATTGGTGAATCGAAATCAATTTCCATTACTTTAACTAATGCATTAATCATATCATCAATATAACAGAAGCTCCTAGTTTTGTTACGATTTCCATAAATTATTAATGACTTACCCATTATTGTATTAACTATAAAATTACTAACCACTCTTCCGTCATTATAAATCATTCCAGGGCCATAAGTGTTAAAAATTCTTATTATTCTTGTATTAACATTATAAATTTTTCTGTACTCATAGCAAAGAGTCTCTGCAACCCTCTTGCCTTCATCATAACATGATCTCACCCCTATAGGGTTTACATTTCCAAAGTAATCTTCTTTTTGAGGGTGAACTATAGGGTCACCATAAACTTCACTCGTACTTGCTTGAATTAAAACTGCTGATTTATTTTTTGCCAACTCAAGCATATTCTTAGTTCCAATATAATTAGTATCCAATGTAAAAATTGGATCTTTTTGATAAACAGGAGGGCTAGCAGGACAAGCCAAATTATAAATAACATCAATATTAGGTTCAATTAGTGGTAAGTGAATTATTGATGCATTAATAAATCTAAAATTTTTATGTTCCCTATAACTTTCAATTGATTTAAGACTACTAGAATAAAGATTATCTATTCCAATTATTATATTATCATCAATTAATTTCTTTATAAGATTTTGTCCAATAAAACCTGTGCAACCAGCTATTAAAATAGTTTTCATTTTATATAATTTAATTTCCCTGCATCAATCTTAAATATTGACTTACACTTGTTAAGAGATGACATTTTATGTGAAATGATTATGATAGTTATTTCTTTACTCAGCACACTTAATAAGTCTACTATTTTTTGTTCAACTTTGGAGTCAAGGTTACTTGTAGATTCATCTAAAATTAAAAGACTTTTATTGTTAAATAGAGCTCTTGCAATTCCAATTCTTTGCTTTTGACCACCTGATATTTTAATTCCATTATCTCCAAGATTATCGTTTAAATTATTTTTAAATTTCTCAAATAATCCTACTTTATCCAGCACACTTAGTACTTTATCCTTATCTATTTTAGATTTATCAAATTGTAGAGAAATATTAGTTAAAATATCCTCATCTAGAATCATTGAATCTTGAGGAACATATGAGCATAAACTTCTTAATTCTGATGAATCAACTGGATTTTCATTGAATAATATCTTTCCTTTTATTGGCTCAATTAAGCCTAAAATAATTTTTATAAAAGTTGACTTTCCAGAGCCACTAGGCCCATAAATTCCAATGAAATCATTTTTTCTAATCATAAAATCAATGTAATTTATTAATACATCATCTTCATATCTGAAATAGATTCCAATTAATTTTATTGTTTGAAAATTTTTTAATTCTGATGTAATTTTCTTTTCTACATCAACTTTTAAATAATTACATATCTCCTGAAATGGTAATGAGAAGTATTGAATACCTTGAATTGCATTAGTTAGTTTGTTTAATGATGGTATAACCTTATATATAGTAACTGCTGAAACACTTAAATAAGAAATAAGTAAATCTTGATTATTACTAATATTTAAAGTTATAATTAAAACAAAAACTAAAATAAAAATTATTAACTCAAAAATACTTTTTGGAAGTTTAAGAAAAAATATGTTTTTAAAAGCTACATCAGTTAATCTTCCTGTTATCTCTTCAAACTTTCTTGTAAAATTTAATTGTTTATTAAGCAATTTTACAGTATCAAATCCTCTGTAAGTTTCATTTACTAGTTTAATTCGAGAAGTATTAGTTTTTGTAAGCTCATGACCTAGTTTTTTTATTATTTTATTGATTGAGATATTAAATAATATTAATATTATAAACGAGATAAATGCAAACATTATTCCAAGTAGAAAATCATAGAAAAATATATAGGAAATTATGAATGTGATTAAAAAAAGTTCGTTGACAACTGTTATAAAAGGAGATATTATTTGATTTCCTAACCTAATAGCCTCTTGATTCAAAAGTCTTATTACATCTGCTGAACTTTTCTTCTGATAATCAATATATTTAGAATTAATAAATTTTTCATACAAAGAGATATTAACTCTTCTTGCAATATTATATGATATTTTTTCCTGATTATAATTAAAAAGCACTTGAAATATTGTTTTAAAAAAAATAACTGAAATCATCAAAAAAGCTAAATTCTGAATACTCTTTGTAAAAGGAAGAATTTCAAATAAAAAATTAAAATTTGAGTCAGATATATTTTGACCTGATATTAAAAATAACATTAAGATAATTACAGAAATTGATGCGATCTCTAATAAAGTATTCAGGATGGACAGAATCAAGTAAATGAAAAACTTTTTCTTTTCCTGCTTATTTAATACACTAAATAATGTTTTAGATAATTTTAAAAAAATTTTAAGTTTGGAAGTCAGCATTTTATTTTTTATTTATCAATTGACATAAATTTCTTAAATGTTCGATTTAATTTATTATCACTAATAATATTTCTACCATCAAGAAATAATATTGGTTCTTTCATTAAAGAAGATAAATTTTTAAAATTCATTGCTTTAAACTCATCCCACTCTGTAAGTATACAAATTGCATGAGAGTCTTTTAAAGCTTTTTCAGCTGATGAACATACAGTTAATTTATTTAGTTTATTATTTAGAACATCCTGTAGATCCTTAATTATAGTCTTTTCTTTAACCATTGGATCATAAACCTTAACAGTAAAATTGTTATTTAATAATTTTCTTGTAATTTCTATGGAAGCAGATTCTCTACTATCATTAGTATTTTTCTTAAATGCCCACCCAAAAATTGAAACAGTAGGATTTTCTGTCTTACTTAAAGTATTTTGTATTTTATCATAAAATCTTGATTTTTGATAATCATTAATTTTTAATACGCTCTCCCAATATTCTGCAATTTCTTGAAGCCCATAATATCTAGAGAGATATACTAGATTAAGTATATCTTTTTTAAAGCAAGAACCCCCAAATCCAACAGATGGCTGAAGAAACTTTGAACCAATTCTTGAATCCATTCCAACTGATTTTGAAACTTCATCAATTTTTGCTCCGGTTTTTTCACACAATGCAGAAAGACTGTTTATTGATGATATCCTCTGAGCTAAAAAAGCATTTGATGCCAATTTTGAAAGTTCCGAAGACCATAGGTTTGTTAAAATTATTTTATTCTCAGGCAACCATTGTCTATATATGTCTGCTATAGTATTTACAGCCTTATGGCCTTCTTCAGATTGTTCTCCTCCTATTAAAACTCTATCTGGATTCATCAAATCATTTATTGCTGTTCCCTCAGCAAGAAATTCTGGGTTAGAAACAATTTGAAATTTAACTTTCGAATTTTCTTTATTTAGAACTGATTTTATTTTTTTACCTGTTCCAACGGGTGCTGTCGACTTTTCAACAATAATTTTACCAGATGAAGATGATTCTGCAATTAATTTTGCACACTTTTCAATGTTTGTTAAGTCTGCAGCCATTCCCTTTCCCTCTCCATGTGTTTTAGTTGGCGTATTGACTGCAATAAAAATAACATCAGCTTTTTTGATGGAATTTTCGACTTCATTACTAAATACCAAATTTTTTCCTCTGACTTTGGCAATAATTTCTTTTAATCCAGGCTCATAAATTGGTAAATCATTCACAGGTCCATTCCACTCTGATATCCTGGACTCATTAGAGTCAACTACAGTAATGTTATAATTAGGACAATTATTTGCAATAACAGACATAGTCGGACCACCAACATAACCTGCGCCTATACAACAAATTTCTTTTGATTTCATATTATCTGTTTTTTAATAACCAAGATGATGATTGAATTTTATCTCCAAGACCATCGACTAAAATGATACCCAACTCCTTACATTTTTTTGACTCTGGAATACTTTCACTATTCTGATCGCCACCATTAGCAAAAAATAAGTCATAATTATTTGAGTGTAAGGAATGTATTTTTTCTATTGTTTTTGAAACAGATTTATTTTTGTCAATTGAGATAATAGCCTTATCGACAAGTTTTAGTTCCTCCACTATAATTTTTCTTTCATCTTCAAGCATAAAAAGTTTTGATCCTTTAATTTCTCTTTGTAGATCGTTATTTACAATAACAAAAAGCATGTCTCCTAGTATTTTTGCCCGTTTAAAGTATTCAATATGCCCTTTATGCAAAGGGTTGAAATATCCTGATACAATAATTATTTTCTTCTTCATTTTTTATCTATTATAGTCATCTTCTATTCTTACAATATCATCTTCTCCAAAATATGTTCCAGTTTGAATTTCAATAAAAATTGTTTTTTCTGACCCATCATTTTCTATACGATGTCTCATGCCTTTAGGTATTGAAATAGAATCTCCTTTTGAGTATTTAATTTTTTTATCATCTAAAATAATTGTTCCTTTTCCTTGAATAATAACCCAAATCTCTGATCTTTTATTATGATATTGATAAGAAAGTCGATGGCCTGATTTAACCTCTATTCTTTTAATTTTGTATGATTTATTTTCCTGTAAAACAAAGAATTCTCCCCAAGGTCTAATTTCAGAATGTATGTAATCAGCTTGCTTCATAAAGTATAATATGTTTTTGATTTGATAAAAATTTTGTAGACAGATAAAAGCTTACCTTTCGATCAATAATTTTTTCAATTTTGGGTTCAAGTTGAGTGATATAGTTCATATCTAGATCTTTCCCAATTAAAAAAATTTCAATATTACCTAAATCCTTTCCCTCTGCATAATCACCAACTAATATAATTTCGGTTACATTTCCCATTCTTTCTAAAACAGTTTCAATAATATCCTCTAAACCAAGATGTTTGTACACAACTTTTTTTAATGTCTCATACAATGGATGTTTAGTATTTACATTATACTCTATTTTGTTGTTAGACTTTACTTTATTTAGATATCCTGCATCATATAAGTGATTTAATTCTTTTCTTATTGAGTTAGTTGATTCTCCCATTTCATTGGCTAATCCATTAAGATATCCTTTATTTGCCTGTGAAATAAAAAATTTAACTAATAACCTTAGTCTTGTTTTTGATGTAATTAATTCTCCTAACATAAACTAATTTTAAGTAACAAAAGTACTCAATGTCATATATAATTCAAAATTATTTACCAATTATATTTAAATTTATAATTTAATAAGTCTATTCTTTATAATTTAAATTTGATAATTAATACACCTTATATTATAATACTCTGTTTGATTGCAAGTGCTACATCTATCTATCTAACAAATTTAATTTTTAGAAAAAAAAATCTAATTGATAAGATTAATGAAAGATCATCACATACTAAAATAGCTACTAGATCTGGAGGAATATCTGTGTTCTTTATTGTTTTTTCTATAGCTTGTATTTATTATTTTCAAGGTATAGATTTATTCAAATATTCCTTATTGGTTCCCTTATCTCTTTTATTAATTGTTGGTCTTTATGATGATATTTATCAGTTAGATATTAAACTAAAATTTATTTTTCAAATTATTGCAGCTAAAATTTTTATTGACAATGGCTTATTAATTGACAATTTACATGGTGTTTTTGGAATATTTGAATTAAATAGAATTACGGCTCAAGCTTTAACAATATTTATAATTGTTGCTATAGTTAATTCTATTAATTTCATTGATGGTATTGATGGTCTTGCTTTGTCAATTGTAACATTATTTATTCTAATGTTTGAGTTTTTCTCAGCAACTACTTCACCTTTAACAAATCTCTCCTATATTATTACAGCTTCTCTTTTACCTTTATTTTATTTTAATTTTAAAAAAGAATCTAAGGTTTTCCTCGGAGACTCTGGCTCATTATTTATTGGAGGGATAGTTAGTATATATGTTGTTTTTATTTTATCACAAGATTATATAATAAAAGAACAGTATGATGTTCATAAGTTAATTTTTGTTATCTCAATTTTATTCTATCCAATAATTGATATAATTAGAATTGTTTCTAAAAGAATATTAGAGAGAAAATCACCTTTTGTGGCTGATAAAAACCATATTCACCATCTGATTTTCTCCAAGACAAAAAGTCATATATCTACTACTTTAATTATAGTTTTTATAAATTTACTAGTTATATTTTTAGTCCAAACAGTTAATTTATTAATATGAAAAAAATAATATTTATAATTTTTATAATATCTATTTTTTCCTGTAATCCACAAAATTGCCCGGTCTTAACTTATAATGAGTTGAATAAAATGACATATGGTGATAATAATTTGCCATATACGGGAAGATGTGTTATATATATAGATGGTAAAATATCCAGCATACAGCAATATTTAAATGGTAAAGATTATGGTAAGTGGACTTTTTATCATTCTAATGGTAGAGTTGAAACAAAAGGGAAATTTAATGAATTTGGACAAAGAATTGGAAAATGGAAATATTATTATAAAAATGGAGAACTGAAACAAACTTCGAAATACAGTAATGGGGAGAGAGTTGGAAAATGGACTGTTTATGATTCAATTGGAAGGGTTATGGAGGAAATTAATTATTAGAGCAAAGTGAAATATAGGCACTAGATGCTGCTATCTTTGGGGTTTCTAAAATAAAATTTTTATTTACCGCCTGACTTAAAGCCATACATCCATCATTTGCTTTTCCAGTTTTAATCAACATTAACCCTTTATAGAACTCTACTCTTCCATCTAATGGTTTAAATTTATCTATTACTAAATTGTAAATATCTAAAGCCTTAGGGTAGTTTTCAGATAAATCATATGCAATTGCTAAGTTTTCATATAGTAAATAACTTTCTTTATTAAAATTCAGGGCTAATTCATAAAACTCAACGGCTTTATTATAATTCTCTTCCCTAAAATGAGCGTCTCCAATACCAGAAAAATAAGCAAATAAATTATATGATTCTGAACCAACATTTGTCATATTTTGTAATTGATCGATAGCATCTAGATCATCATTGGGAAACTTTTCCCTAAATTCATTAATAAGTATTTCTATTTCCTCTTTATTATTTTGTAATTTAATTTTAGAAAAAATATAATCATACCAATGGAATTTTGGTTCTAAGTTATTTTTTACCAAATCAAATGCTACGTCAATCTCATCAACTTTGTTTAATTTTCTTAAAACTTCAAAATAAGTAGCTCTATGTATATTATGATTTGGCATCTTATTAAATGCTTCTTTAGATAAAATATATGCACTATCTATATTCTCTTCTTTTAGATAGATTGATGCAAGTAATTGAATTGGTGCCATATGATCTGGGTGTAACTCTAAAGCTTTATAAAGCATATTTTTTGCTTTATTTATTGAGTCCATATTTATTAGATATCTAGCTTTAAGATATTTCATTGGAAGAGCAGTCTGGGAAATATTTGGAAAATCATCACTTATTTTGTCTCCAACATCGTTATAAGGTAGAGAGAAGCCCTGATCATTATAATCGTAAATTAAAAAAAATTGCCAATGAGATGAAAAGGCAACTTTTATGTTTACAATTATAATAGATATAAGTATTAAAGAAAATATTATTTTAAAAAAACTTTTCACTCTTATAGTTTTTATTTTTTTCGACGATGTAAAACAAAGTAATTGTAAAGAAGAGATTTATCATTGAAATAACTCTATTCATTGGGAAATTCAGTAATGAATCAATAATAAATACAGCTAAACAAATAAATGGAATATAACTTAAATTGTTGTTGTTTTTATTTATTATTCTAATAAATAAAATTAAAACTGGAAAAGTTAAAAAGTACAAATATGATAATCCGCTAATTATGCCAGATTCGGCAGTTACCTCTAGAAAATCATTGTGAACAAAATATGGTATTCTATATCCAAAAAGAAATTCATTTGCTCTTATAATAGAGGTAATTTTCCAATTACCAATACCCACTCCAAAAAAAGGAGAACTTTTTATATCATCTATTGCAATTTTATAGAATCCCATTCTCTCTGAGATTGAATCATCTTGAACAGGATCATTAAATGATGAAAATCTATCTTCCAAAATATTAAAATTGTTTTTCTCATTTATTAAGTTGTAACAAAAGGAACTTATCGTAATTGAAAGAATAATAAAGAAGGATTTAAGAACAGACTTTGTCTTTTCTTTAATTGAAAAATAAATTAATGAAGAAACTAAAACCAATATAACTGCAATAATAGCAGCTCTTGATGAAAGTAATAGAATAGACAAAATTGAGGAACTTAAGACTAGTAGAATTAATATAAGCTTATAATTACTCTTTATCATATAAATAAGATATAATATAACAGGTAGCTTGATTGCGATTGAAAATGATGAAATATTTATATTTCCACTTAGGCCACTTTCCCTTGTTGCTTTATCTAATAAATTTCCATCATTGATAGTAGAATCAATTGTTACATAGTTAATAACAAAGGTTTCAATTGCTATAGACACTATACATAAATAAAAAAAGTATTTTATGAAATTTATCTTTGAATTGAATACTACAAAAACAATTAAAATAAATGTTATAAATAAAGTAATTAACTTAATTAATGTTATTATTCCTTCAGTTAAATTATCTGCAACAAATAATGAAATAGATGAAAATAAAATAACTAAAAAATAAGCGAGTAAATGATTTTTATATCTGAATTTTCTTATAAAAATATCTAGATCAAAATCTTTCCTAAAAGATAGAAAAACAATTAAATTTAATAAAGAAACAAAAACAATCTGAACAGAAACTCTATCATAGACAACAAATAACCCTTGTATATATTGTGGAATAGTAAAAGAAAAATAGTACAATGCTAAAAATAACAGACTTTTATTTCTATCCATAAATATAAATGTAAAAAAAACCCTCCAAAAGGAGGGTTTTAATTTTAGTTTATTGAGCTAAAGTATAGATTAAGTACCTAACCAGTGAGCCCTATATCTAACAATTCTTGCAGCAGCAGTACTAGCTACAGCCGCTTCGACATTTCTAACATCAGTTCTAGCATATCCTGTAGCTGCATAAGAAGTTATACCAGTTGCAGTAGAATATGAAGTTCTTATATCAGTACTAGATGCTATAACTGCACTAGTGTTAGCAACTTCTGATGTAATACCAGTAAGCACTGTGTCTGTAACTCCCGATAGCGAGCTTTCAAATGTTACAATTAAACCAGCATTAGAAGTATCAGTTGATTTAGTAGTGTTATCAGATGTTGATAATGTAGCACCAATCTTGTAATCAATATTAGCAGATGTTTGTGTTGCTAAACCTGCAACTTGATCCTTGTCAGCAACTGAGAAACTAACAGCTGCACCGTTACCACCTGAGTCTTCCTGGAGCATCCTAATATCTAGTGTACCTGTACCAGTATCAATCATAGTTGCGATAGCCGTCCAAGATGCCGTACCAGCAGCACCATATTTAGCTTCCCAAGCTTTTACTATAGCCTCTTCAATATCTGCAATAGCTGAACCAGTTACTGATTGACCTCCTAAAGATGCCGTAACAGTGTTTGTAACACCTGAAGTATCAGTTATTGTTAATGAAAATTCATCAGAATGACCTGTTTCAAATAAATCTCCAGTATCAGTCACAGCAGCAGTAAGCTGAGCTGCAGTATATCTTTCTCCTGTTGGAGAACCTGAATAATTATTTGCATAATCAATCAATAATACTTCAATATATGAACCATAAGTATCAGCAGCAGTCATAGTAACTCCAGCAGCAGCAGCAAGGTTAATGTTAGCTGTTGTTGCAAGATTAGCTGCATCTACAGCTGAATTTCCTGTTAATGCTAAAGGAGAAGCTGGAACATTTGTACCATTAACTGCGAACTGTAAAGTTCCCAGTGTTGTAAATGCAAACGCTTCTTTACCTTTTGTAGCAGGAGTTGCATTTGAAGCTTCAGCTTTTGTAAGCTCTAAAACAGAAGTAATTTTATCTTCTTTTGTTGCATCAGTAGTTGAAGAAACACTTAAAGTTGTTCCTGCAGTCTTTCCATTAGAATCTCCTACAGCACCTGTAGCAATAACATAATCTGTTATTGTATCAAACTTAATTACAGCATCAGAGTCAGAGTCAGCAACTAATGCATCCATGTATGCTTTTAATGTATCCATACCAGATGTTGTTGTGTAAGAACCTAAATCTAATTTTGCACTTGTGTTTGTTGAAGCTGTTGAACCGGCATTATATTGAGTAACACCATCATCAGTATCTGAAGCAGTTCCAGTTAAAGCGTTGTTATAAATATCTACATCAGGAGCATCAGATCCAACAGTAGATAAACCAGTAGCAGTTATTTTAGCCATCTTAGTATTACCTGTAACAGTAAATGTACTCACTTTAGTAGCACTGAAAGTTAATTCAGCCATCTCAGTGTTTCCAGTAATTACAACATCAGCTTCACCATCAGCAGTAGTTGATCCTGTCATAGTTAAATCAGTTGTGTGATCAAACTCAACAGCTGTAATACCTGTGTTACCAGTAAATGTAACATCTGAAAATTCAGAACCAGTTACATCAAAAGTAGTTAAGTTAGCATTAGAAGTCACTGAAAGTGCATCAAACTGCGCATCAATATCAATTGAAGTAAGGTTTGTTAAAGAAGAGAAAGTTAAATCATTAAACTTTCCTGTTAAAGCTACACTTGTTAAATTTGCCATACTAGAAAATGACAGAGATGGTGTTGCACCGTCTCTGCTACCACCAGCATAAACATACTTAGCTAAGTTAGCAGTTGAAATAGCAGTATCGTCTACTAAATCTATATCAATTGATACAGTCTCAAGAGCTGTTGCACTTGAAAGAGCTACTCTTTGAGTATCAGTAAACACTACATTCTTAGTTCCACCAGCGATTGTAATTAATCCTTTGAAACCTGATATTGTTGCAGTTCCTACATCTGTTAAAGAAATAGATCCTTCATCAGAGACCATGTTTGAGATATTTACCTCAGCTGGTCCATCAAAGACTAAATTATAGTCTGCAGCAGCACCTGCAGCAGTAACATCATCCATTGAACTTATATCTAGTGTTGCACCAGTTTTAAGATCTACGTCGAAGTTGTTCGATGCCGCATTAGTATAATAAGGTAGTGAACCTAAATCTAGGTTTGTTACACTAGCAAAGTTGATTTCATCAACATTACTACTTGAATCTGTTTGAAAAGCAGTAACTGAAGTTAGTGCACCAAAATCGATTGAAGTAACTTTTGTTGTATAAGTATCAGTTAAAGTAATAGTACCAGCAGTAGTTAGCGCTTTAAAACTAATATCACCTGCAGCTAAAATACTTAAGTCTCCAGTAGAAACTACTTTATCAAATGTTGGAGGTGTTACAGTGTTAGCTCCTGCATCATAAGCAAAAGCACCTGTTACAGTAAAGATTCTGTCCACTACAGTTTGAAGCTTAGTAGCATCCATTGTAGTTGATTGATCAATATCAACAGCTCCGTTGACAATGTTAAGCTTATTACCTAGGGCTAATGCAGCTTCTAATTGTGCAGCATTTCCTATAGTTAAAGTTGTAACAGTGTAAACATTACTTGTTGTCAGTAATTCAGCTAAATCAGTTTCTACTGCAGTTAAACTTGCCGATAATGCAGCAACTTCACTTGCAGAGGCAGTAGTCGCTATTGCAGCTTCAATTGAATCTATATCGCTTTGTAAAGCAGTTAAAGAAGTGCTTAAAGCAGATAGTTCGGATGAACTAGCTGAAGCAGCAATACCTGCCTGAAGTCCACTAATAGATCCAGAAAGAGACGCAACTTGCGCTGATAAAGATGATAAACCGTCAACTTGAGATTTAAGAGCACTAATTTGTGCATTTAAATCATCGAATTGATCATCGTAATTTTGACAACCCACAAATACAAGTGAGGCAGCCAAAAGGGTTAATAATCCTTTTTTCATTGTTTTAAAATTTAATTTATATTTAAAGTTTGTATTTTTCATATGAACGTTCATGTTACATATTAAATGTACACACACACATAAGCAAATACTGTGCCAAAAAACAAATAAAATGTATAACCGTTTGATTATCAATTAAATAAAAAGTTAAAAAAAACTTAAAAAATGAAAAGAAACTTACTTTTAGCATCAATTTTAACAACATTAATTATTGGATGTAATAATACTGCAGATTCAATAATAACGATAGATACACATATAGATATTAACATAGAGAATTTCACAGATTCTCTTAACTACACAATGAATACAGATACTCAATTTAATTTACCTAATATGATGGAAGGAAAACTTGATGTAGCGTGGCTGGTAGTATATACTGCTCAAGGTGAGCTAAACGAGGAAGGTTACAAAGCTGCCTATGAGAATGCTATCGCAAAGTTTGATGCAATTGATCGTTTAGTAAACTTATATGCTCCTGATCAAGTTGAACTTGCTCTTTCTTCAGAGGATGTAAAAAGAATACTTGATGAAGGCAAAAAAGTAATAATGATTGGAGTAGAAAATGCATATTCTATGGGTCTTGATACTTCAAATGTTGAACAATTTTGGGAAAAAGGAGCAAGATATGTATCCCTTACACACAATGGTCACAATCAATTCTCAGATTCAAATACTGGAGAGTTTGATGGAACCTCACTCCACAACGGACTAAGTGATGAAGGGAAAGAATTAGTTGAACTTCTAAACTACTATGGAATAATGATTGATATATCTCACCCATCAAAAGAAGCCATACGACAAATGACTGAATTAAGTAAAGCTCCTATAATTGCGTCTCATTCTTCTGCTCGAGCTCTAAGAGACCACCCAAGAAATGTTGATGACGAGCAGCTTAACTGGATAAAGGAAAATGGTGGTGTAATTCAAACTACAGCTCTTGGTTTCTTCTTGACTGATCGTGAAGATCCTCCTGCAAATATGAATGATTTTATGGATCATGTAGATTACATGGTTGAACAGATTGGAATAGATCATGTCGGAATAAGTTCTGACTTTGACGGAGGTGGTGGAATTGTAGGGTGGGAAGACGCTTCAGAGACCATTAATGTTACTTCTGCTCTAAGAGAAAGAGGTTACAGTGAAACAGAAATTGCAAAATTGTGGGGTGGTAACTTACTAAGAGTTCTTGATGAGGTTCAAGAAATAGCAGATAAGCTTCAATCTTAATATTTACAGATAAAGCTTTTGGCCAAGTCTTGCAATATTGAAGCCCTTCATGATAATTGATTTAGATAACTCACTGTTAGGGTCTAGCATAGGGTTTGTATGGTTCATATGAATAAAATAGACCTTACGCTTATTTTCTTTACTTAAACTATCTAGAAGATTAATTGTTTCAGATACTAATGGATGAGGAATTTCACTGATATCTCTGTTTATTTCCGTTGAGTCATAGAAAGTAGCATCTAATAATAAATAATCAAAATCCTTGACTAAATCAATCAATTTTTTATCCCATTTTTCCCATTTGTCTATGTCAGGTACAAATAATACTTTTTTATTTTTTCCCGCTATGATGTAACCTGCAGTCTCAGAATACTCATCTCTATGGGGAACTTTAATTGGGGTTATGTCTATATTAATTAGCTCCGAATAGTTTTCATCAAAATTTGTATTTTGAATTTGAATATTGTTTAAAGTAACTAATTGACTCCATGGACCGTTTGTTTTTAAAAAATTACTCATTTTAGGAAGAACTTTAACCAAGAGGTTTTTTGAACCCAGTGCTTCTCTTCCAAAATACATTAATCCAGTATAATGACCAATATGGGCATGAGTAATATATATAGCCTCAGGGAGTAAAAATTCTTGAAAGATATTATTCTTAAGGTAGTTTAACTGATATGTAATATCTGGTGTTGCTTCAAATAAAATATACTTGTTAAGATCTGAATTAATCACAGCAATTGATGTTACATAGAACTCCTCGTATTTAGTAAAATTATCTAGGCAAAACTTGTGTTTACATCCAATGTGGGGCATACCAGCATCCTGAGTATTACCCAAGATGTATATATACTCTGATTGAGCAAAACTAGGAATATTAATAAATAGAATAAAGAAAAATTTTAAAAATCTAATCAAAATGAAAAATTAAGACCAAAATAAAAATTTCTTTTTGGGGCTGGCTCAAAGTATCTTTTACCAAATGCATTTATTCTTATATTATCAAAATAATCTTGATTAAAAAGATTATTTACTCCAATTGAGAATTCACTGTTTTTTAAAATACCTTTTGAATATTTAATGTTAAAGATATTAAATGAACTAACAAGAGTTTCGTTAAGATTATCAGCATATCTCTCCCCTATTAGGCGATTAGTTAATATTAATGTATTTTTTTTAGATAATTTTAGTAGGAGTTCCAAGTCTAGCATTTGACTCGGAATTCCTGGTATCAGGTTATCTGAAAGGTCAGTTCCATTAAGAACAAATTCTTTAAATCTATTTTTACTCAACGTATAGTTTAGGCTAAAAAAACCTCGATCAAATGAAAGGGTGGAACTAAGCTCAACTCCTTTTCTAAGTGTTGACCCTACATTTCTGTAAAAGTTTTTACCTGGAAATTGTTCAATTTCATAAGGTAAAATTTCATTATCTGAATTTGTAATATATGCTACAGCCTCAAAAGCAATATTTGTTAATGATTTTCTCCATCCAATCTCATAATTGACAGCATTATTTGAGTTTAAATCTTTATTAAATCCGCTTCCATCTGGGTTATTTGATAACTCATTTAAAGTTGGTGTCTCAAAGCTTGTACCAAATGAGAAGAAGAGGTTACTCGATGGATTTATCGAATATGTTAATCCTAAAGAAGGGTTTATCTTATCTAGATTAATATTATTATTTGAATCAATTCCAATAGAGTTGATATCATATCTAATACCATATCTAAAAAGGAAACCTGTATTAAAAGTAGTTTGATTAACAAGGTAGAGACCTGTTGTATCAAAGTTTTCCATTTGACTTAGAGTTACATCTCCCTTTAATCCAAAATTATTTTTAAATCTCTTTCTATCATCTGATTGGCTCAAATGATCAATACCGATAACAAAAGAGTTGTTTCTATTTTCAAAGTTTTTATTTCTTGTAAATTTGGTTCCAAATCCATAATAATCTCTGTCAATTTCAATAACTCCACCAAAATTAAAGGGTAATTTCGAGTAAAATTCTCTTTTTTGATAAAAGAAATAACTATCAAAAAAGGAATTTTCGCTTTTCTTATAATTCCAAGATACCCCTGTTTTTAGGTGCTTTACCTTTTCATAAGTATCATAATCAATATTATTTTTTCTAGCTTGTCTTCGATCATCTTCAACTTCACTTAATTTAAGACCACCTGGGTCAAATGCATAAGGGCTATTAGTATAATTTATTTGCCAAATAATCTTACTTTTTTGGTTCAACTCATTAATATATTTAAGATTCAGTATTGTGGATTTGTAATTACTTTGATCCCTATACCCGTTAGATTTTCTTTTATCATAATGGATTATTAGGTTTGAAGTTTTCCAGTTAAAAACTCTTGTTCTCTGAATCGATTGATATTGATAAGCTCCAAAAATTCCTGATGTTTTATAATATTTTTCATCAGGATTAGACAAAGTGTTTATACTTATTACCCCTCCTGATGAGTTACCGTATAAATTTGCATTTGGACCTCTTAGTATTTCAATATTTGAAATCAAGCCTAGTGGGAGATTATCTAATTGACTTTGACCATCAGGAGTTGTCTCTGGGATCCCGTCAACTATCAACTTTATTCCTCTTATACCAAAGGCGGATCTTGCACCAAAGCCTCTTATTGAAATCCTCATGTCTTGAGAGAAATTATTTGAAGAAGTAGTAAACACACCTGGTGTATTTTTTATAAAATCAGAAAATGAAGATTGTGAGCTGAAGTTATTATCCTCACTAAAACTTTTTAAAGTAACTGATAATGGAGCCTGCTTTTGAATCGTATTAATTTTAGTTGATCTAACAACTACATTTTCAAGATCTATAGTTTGAATAGTATCTTGCAAATTGCCAAAAACAACAAATGGCACTAATATTATGATTCTATTGATATACTCTAACATAGTCAATTTCGTAAGTTGCATTTGTAAATCCAGGAGCTACATATCCATCAGTCCAGTGACCGCCAACTGCAAGGTTTAAAAGTAAAAAAAATGGTTTGTCAAATGGTGAATGTTGAGTTTGCATTGGATATTCAAAATACATTTCTTCATCAACAAAAAATTGAATTTTATCTGGAGCCCATTGAATTGCATATGTATGAAACTCATCAAATGGATTTTCAATAATTTTTTCAGCTCTAATATACCTTTCTTGGCCTGTATCAGAAAAGATTTTACCTGAGACATTTGTTGTCTGCCTCGTGTAGTCTTGCGGACCATAGTGAACAGCAGAAGAAATCAAACCAGGATCATCACTAGTGCTATCTTTTACATAATCGCCATGTTCTAATATGTCAAGCTCTCCACAATTTGGCCAACTAATATCATCAATATTTGCGCCTAGCATCCAAAATGCTGGCCACATTCCCTCCCAGTTAGGAAGTTTTGCTTTCATCTCAACTCGGCCGTATGTAAATTCAAATTTATCTTGTGTGTTTATTCTTGCAGATGTAAATTGTTTACCTTGAAACTCCTCCCTTTTGGCAGTAATTTTCAAGAAACCATTTTCAACTGTAACATTATCATGTTTATCTGTATAATATTGTAGCTCTCCATTATACCAACTACCGTTATTGGGAGCAACAGTTTCAATGTTCCATTTAGCTGGTGAAACAGCTGGGGTTCCAGATGATGAATCTTCATCAAATTCATCACTCCAAATCAACTCATTTCCAAAAGAATATGTAGGCGACTGATTCAAAGGATTATCTCCTGAATTAGAATTTACATTCTGCTTAATACTCCCTGACAAATATGGATCACTTACATCAGATTTAGATCCACCACATGAGATTAATATAAAAAAAGCAATAAAAAATGTGTTTAAGTAGGTATACATATATAAAGTAAAATCTAACCCAAAGCTAATAATATTTATTATTTTTAGTAAAACTTTTTTAATGGAATTAATTCCA
>CABZAD010000003.1 GCA_902523665.1 uncultured Bacteroidota bacterium
ATATGATTCTCTATGGGTTTTTTAGTTTCAAAAGAAATTTGACTTATTGTTAATGGTTTTTCAAAAACAGAGTTAGATTCCTCAAATATTTTTTTTAAGTGTTTATTCTTGAATACTACTTGTTGCTGAAAATCTTTAATATTTCTATGTTTTTTAAATAAGTCATATTCTGTAATATAACATAAGTTAATCGAATTGTTTTCTACTTTTGAAACTCCGCAATACCCCCCTTTAAAATTATGTAGAGCTATAAGGTCTTCTGGAAAATCTCCTTTAACATGCATTTTAACAGCTAGATAAGGTGATTTTTTTTTAATAAACTCTCTATTCATCTTAAAGTCTAATAAAGACCTTTTACCAAAAGCTCCAATGGTAATTTTACTTTGGAAATATTTTGAATCTTTAGTCTGAACTGTAAAAACTCCTTTTTTAAAAACTACAGAGTTTACTGCATCTTTTAAAACCTCAACTCCGTTAGTTTGTGCTTTTTTCATCAATAAGATATCCAAAAAATATCGACTCATCCCAAAACCCCCTAAAGGTAATTCTCCTCTAATTAGATTACCTTTTACAGTGCTAACTTGCACTTTATTAATTTTTTTAGCCCCTTCTTTTATAGGATCAATACCTAAAGAGTTTAAATACGGAAGTACTTCATTAGAAATATATTCTCCACATACTTTGTGTTTCGGATATTCGTTTTTTTCAATAAGTAAAATACTATATTTAAATTTTGATAAATGGATAGCGTTTGTTAACCCTGCCAATCCACCACCAATTATAATTACATCATATGTCTTTGTATTTTTCAAATTTATTTTTTAAAATGGGGTTTAATGTTTAAACTCTTTTTTTAGCTCTTCATAAAAACCAGCGTATGCAATAGAATACCTTGGAAGAAGCCATACCCACCAAATAAATAAAGTAAAAATTCCAGCAATAAAGAACAAGACCGCCTCTAGATTAAGCATGAAGAGCTGCCATTTATGATTTCTCATCATTTTTTCACTTAAGTTAAAAGCTTCAATCACACCAATATCTGGATCGTCTGCAAGTATGAAAAAAACCTGTGAGTACATCAATGCTAGAATGATTCCTGGTATAATTAAAAGTATAAACCCAAGAAGAATAGCAATTGACAAAACTATTATAAAGATAATCGGCTTAAAACTATCAAAACGACTAAAGATTGTTGTAAAGTCTGCCTCGCCCTTAGTAAATACATCAAGACAAAAAACAGCAAGACCAAGTTGAATATATCCTGAAAGACAAACCACTGCAATATTTAAATACACATTCTGAGGAGAAATAGAAGACATTATCTGGGGTAAAATGGATGCCAGAACAATACAAATAAATACTTGAAAATAAGAGTCTTTTAAAATAGTTTTTGTTTTTTCTACTAAATCACGGTTAGATATCATAAATTAATTATTAGTTCATATAAATGTAACAAAACAGATAACATTCCCCAAGCAGTGATTTTGTATATTGGGATAGAAGAACAATAAAATGATTGAAAAACTGTACATTCTAATTCTTGAAAATGAAATTGTTAAACTTAGACAAACTAAAAAAGAAGATTTTGATCAACTATTTAAATTAGGTGGTAAAAAAGAAATATGGGAACAACACTTTAACAAAGACAGATATAAAAAAAGTGTTTTTTTAAAATACTTTAATCAAGGAATTAAAAATAAATTTGGAAGCCTAACAATTATATCAAAAGATGATGGAAAAATAGTTGGATGGACGAGACTTTATGATTTTGATGAAAAGGTACCAGCAATTAAAATAGGATATACATTTTTAGGTAAATCTTACTGGGGATTAGACATAAATTATAATTCCAAAAAGCTTATTTTAAATTATCTCTTTGGCTTCCTTGAATTAGTCTGTTTTGATATATTCGAAAAAAATATTCGTTCACAAAAAGCTGTACAAAAATTAGGAGGTGTTTTTAATGAAAAGAAAAAAGATAAGCACCATTACATATTGAATAAAAAATCTTGGAAAAGACAAGAAGAGCTGAAAAATAGGATATTATGATGAGTTTATATTGGTTAACATGTAATCAAAAAAAACACTTTTTAAAAAACTAACCAATTCCTCATCTTTTATAACCACATTATCTTTAAACACACCAAAGTCAATATCATTTTCAAAATAAGTTACAACCATTTCATACTCATTAACAGATGAGTCATGTTCAATTTTAGTCTTTTTGTAAAGCATGGTATTTCCATTGAGCTCTTTTTGCCTTTGATCTTTTTCAGTCTCAATAATTTTATACCTCATTTTTCTTAGTAAACTTTTTATACAGCCAGTATATAAAAATAAATATGTAGCCAATTATGAAATAATACCTCATATATAAATTTAAAAAAAATCAAAATATTTTTAAATACTGAGTGATGGTTTTTAATCAGCTATAATCTTTAATTATAAAGATTAAGTAAATAATATTAATATGTGTTTGTACTTATTGTATCCTTAAGTAAAATTTCATAATTTAATTGGCTAATCTCACTTTTATGGAACATTTACAAAAAAATGGCTCTAGTATCAATGTTATGACAAACGGCAAGTGCCCATTTGTTCATGGAGCTTCTACATCTCCAGACACATCACCCCTAAAATGGTGGCCAAAAAGACTAAATCTTGACATTCTTCATCAACATGATCAGAAGACAAATCCATATTCTAAAGATTTTGATTATAGAGAAGAAGTTAAATCATTAGACTTTGATGCGCTAGAAAAAGACATGCATGAATTAATGACTACACCACAATCATGGTGGCCAGCTGATTGGGGTCATTATGGAGGCTTAATGATTAGGATGGCTTGGCATGCTGCTGGAACATACAGAGTTGCAGATGGAAGGGGTGGTGCTGGAACAGGAAACTTAAGGTTTGCTCCTTTAAATTCTTGGCCTGATAATGGAAATCTTGACAAAGCAAGGAGGTTGATGTGGCCTATAAAGAAGAAGTATGGCAATAAAATAAGCTGGGCGGATTTGTTTATTCTTGCGGGAAATATAGCATACGAAAGTATGGGTTTAAAAACATTTGGTTTTTCATATGGAAGACCAGATATATGGCATCCAGAAAATGATATATATTGGGGGCCAGAAGATCAAATTATGGCTCCAAGTGAGAACAGGTATGAAGATTTAGAAGATCCCTCGACACTTGAAACTCCATTAGGTGCTACCCATATGGGATTGATATATGTTAACCCCGAAGGTGTAAACGGGAAGCCTGATCCAATGAAAACTGCACTTCAAGTAAGGGAAACATTTGCTAGAATGGCCATGAATGACGAGGAGACTGCAGCTCTTACAGCAGGAGGTCATACTGTTGGTAAAGCCCATGGAAATGGTGATGCATCAAAATTGGGTAATGAGCCTGAAGGTGCAAATATTCAGGATCAAGGATTTGGGTGGATAAACCCAACTCTAAACGAGAAAGGTGCAGTAACAAGTGGACTTGAAGGTGCATGGACTACTAATCCAACTAAATGGGATAATGGTTATTTTGACATGCTTTTTAATCATGATTGGGAATTGAAAAAAAGTCCAGCAGGAGCTTGGCAATGGGAACCATTAGACATACTGGAGGAAGATAAACCTATTAATGCTTCAAACCCTTCAATTAGAAATAATCCTATTATGACTGATGCAGATATGGCCATGAAAATGGATCCTATTTACAACGAAATATGCACAAGATTTAAAAATGATCAAGATTATTTTTCGGATACATTTGCTCGGGCATGGTTTAAACTTACACATAGAGATATGGGCCCAAAATCAAGGTATATAGGACCAAATTTTCCAGAGGAAAGTTTAATTTGGCAGGACCCAGTTCCTGCGGGTAGCAAAAAGTACAATGAAGAGGAAGTAAAATCAAAGATTTCAGACTCAGGACTGTCTATATCTGATAGAGTCGCTATTGCATGGGATAGTGCAAAAACATTTAGGTACTCTGATTTAAGAGGAGGAGCAAATGGAGCAAGAGTATCTCTTTCACCTCAAAAAAATTGGGATGCAAATGAGCCTGGAAGGCTTTCAAAGACTCTTCAAATTTTGAGAAAAATTTCTTCAGAATCAGGAGCTAGTTTAGCCGACACTATAATTCTTGCTGGTAATACTGCGGTTGAAGAGGCAGCAGAAGCAGCTGGATATAAGTTGAAGGTTGAATTCAAGAAGGGAAGAGGTGATGCTTCTCAAGAAATGACTGATGAAAATTCATTCTCAAATCTTGAGCCTGCAGCGGATGGATTTAGAAATTGGTTTGGGGGAAAATCCAAATCAAGCCCTGAAGAACTTCTTGTAGATCAAGCACAATTATTAGGTTTAACTGCTCCTGAAATGACAGTATTAATTGGAGGGATGAGAGTGTTGGGTGCTAATCATCTTGGCAATAAATCAGGAATATTTACAGATAATGAAGGTGTTTTATCAAATGATTTTTTTGTAAACCTAACAGATATGAATAATACCTGGGCTATAGTGAAAGATAATCAATATGAAGTGAAGGATAGAAATTCAGGAAACCTAAAATGGACTGCTACATCAGTTGATCTGGTTTTTGGATCAAATTCGATATTAAGATCCTATGCGGAACTCTACGCTCAAGACGATAATAAAGAAAAGTTTGTCAATGATTTCGCAAATGCATGGTCAAAAGTTATGAATGCAGACCTTTTTTAAACTATAATTTTTATATTTAACGACTTAAAAATCAATTATGAAAAATTTCACTTTTAAATTTATACTAAGCGCATTACTGTTCTCTTCAATTTATTTGAACTCACAAGAGTTTACAGTTCAATCAAACCTTGAAAACTTATCAATTGAAGTTGGTGAGATTTTTGAGCCAAAAACAAATATTTTAGATAAGAATGGAAATAAAGTAGAGTGCCCCAATATAATTTATTACAATAAAAATGGAGCTTTAAATTGGGATGACGGGATTAGTGTTAATAGAAGAAGAGGAACAATTAAAGGAGAAATTCCAGGACAACATAAAGTTATTGCACTTTGTATTGGGTTATCTGATGGAAGGTTGAGTAGAGATTTTGATGTGACCGTCAATTATGCAAAGCCAAAAGAGTTACAAGTTAACTTGAGTAGAGAAACAGTATATACTGGAACATATGTTCCTCTACAATATAAAGTGGTTGACGCATATGGTTTTACTAGGTTCGATGCGGATATTCAAATAAGTTCTGACAATGACTTAGTTGAAATAGACATCTTAAATAATGTAAAAGCTATTAGGCCTGGGAATGCTAAACTAAAAATTGAGCTTGATGGAGTATCAACCTCTTTAAGCTTCAAAATAAAAGAAACACCAATATCGAAACTTTCAATTAATGCTAACCTTGATGTAGCAAGAACAGGAGATGTAGTTAAGTTCTCCACAACTGCTTATGATGACAAAGGAAAGGTGGTTACAGACGCTCCTCTTAGTTATTCTTTCTCTGGAGAGTCTTTTGATAAGAGCTCAACCGCTGCAGGTTTAATTAAAGATGATGGAAGATTTGTAGCTGAAACAGCAGGCAAATATTTAATTACCGTAACAGCAGGAGAAAAGTCTATTTCAAAGCCATTAGTCGTTTACGATAGAGGTATTCAAAGAGAGGTTATTACTGTTGGAACTGGAACAGTGCAAGACAAGCATACTTCAGACTTTTGGGTTTTTGAGGGTCAAGATGGAAATGATTATGCAGTATCTGGGACTTGGGGTGCAGATGGAACTACTTATTTTTGGGATGTTACAGACCCAGGAAATTTGAAAAAAATTGATAGTGTTCAAGTAGATGCAAGAACGGTTAATGATGTAAAGGTTTCATCTGACGGTAAAATTTCTATTATAAGTAGAGAGGGTGCGTCTAATAGAAGAAATGGAATTGTAATACTTGATACAACAAACCCTTATGATGTTAAAACTCTCTCAGAGTACACAACAAACTTAACGGGAGGTGTTCACAATTTATTTATATATGAGGATCATGTTTATGCACTTAGCAATGGAGAAAGATTCTATGTTATAAATATTGAGGATCCTACAAATCCCTATGAAGTTGGTATGTTTGAAATAGGAGAAAAAGGGCAAGCTATTCATGATGTATGGATAGAGGATGGTATTGCATACTCTTCTAATTGGAAGCATGGAGTTTATATGATTGATGTTGGAAACGGAGTTGCTGGTGGCTCACCTTCAAACCCAGTAGCAATGGCAAATTATAGCTATGAATCAGGAGCTCATCACGCAACATTTCCCTTTAAAAGTAAATCAACTGATAAGTTCTACACAGTATTAGGTGATGAAATTTTTCCACAAGGTATTGATGTGTATACCACCAATGAGACTGCAGGCTTCATACATTTTGTCGATTTTACCGATATTAATAATCCAGAAGAAGTTGCTAGATATGAGCTGCCTGGGCATGGCTCGCACAATTATTGGATAGAGGATGATATACTATATGTTGCAATGTATACAGGTGGTGTTAGGATAGTTGATATAAGCGGAGAACTTATGGGGGATCTCTTTAGACAGGGGCGAGAAATCGGTCATATTAATACGGCAAACCCAAACGGATACATTCCTAATGCTGCAATGACATGGGGTGCACAACTCTATAAAGGGTACGTTTTTTATTCAGATCATAATGGTGGAATTGGTTCTTCAAAAGTGTTGCCAACAAAACCTGATAATTCTAGAATTAATGAATATTTGGACAGACCAAGATTAATTGATTAAATCATGAAGAGACTATATTTAATTTTATTCCTTTTAATTTTTAATATTGGATTTTCACAAGAATATTATGTCTATGTTGCTGCTGAATCCGATGACCAGGTTTCAGTATTAAAATTTGATGGAAAAGAAATTCAAGAAACAGATAGAGTTTCAGTTGGTGTAATGCCGACAGAAAATGAAGGTCCACATGGAATAACTATTGATCCTAATGGTAAATATTGGTATTTAACATTGGCACATGGAAGTCCAAATGGATCAGTTGTTAAATATTCTACGGAAAACAATGAGCCACTATCAAAAGTCGAGTTAGGTCTATTTCCAGCCACCATGCAAATATCAAAAAAAACAGGACTGCTTTATGTAGTCAATTTTAATTTACATGGCCTAATGAAAACAAGCACAGTGTCAGTTGTTGACCCAGAGTATATGGTAGAGATAAGTCAAATAAAAACAGGTATTATGCCTCATGGGTCAAGAATCTCTTCAGATGGAAATTTTCACTATTCTGTAGCAATGATGTCAGGAGAACTATTTGAAATAGATGCTGTTGATTTGAGTGTCAAACGTATTTTGAGTCTTGATACCAATAAACATCATAGGAATGCTATGCATCACTCAAAAATTAAACCAACATGGGTAACTCCGTCTCCATCAGGAAAAGAATTATATATAGCTGGTAATGGGTCAGATAATATTTACATAGTCGATACTGAAAAATGGGAGGTAAAAGAAGTTTATAAAACAGGAAAAGGACCCTATAACATTGCAGTCTCGCCAAACGGTGAAAAGCTTATTGCCACGCTTAAAAATGAAGGGGCTGTTACAATATGGTCGTTGAAAAACAGAAAACAGATCTCAAGAATCAAAACATCAACAAGTATTCCACATGGTGTTGTAGTTTCCCCAGACAACAAGTATGCTTTTGTGTCAGTAGAGGGTGTTGGTGGAGAATCTGGAAAGGTTGACGTGATTAATCTTGAACAACTAAAGCTTGTAGCTTCAGTTGAAGTTGGAAAACAAGCGGGTGGAATAGCTTTTTGGAAAATTGCAAATTAGATTAAATGGAAGGTTTTTCAGAAAAAACTAGAGATTACTTTCCTTCTTTAAATAGAGTCAACAGTTCAAATCAACAAATTATATACTTAGATGGTCCCGGAGGAACCCAGGTTCCAATTCAAGTAATTGAAGCAATTTCTGACTACTACTTGAGATCAAACGCGAACACCCACGGAGAATTTATCACAAGCCAAGAGACAGATTTAGTTATGGATGATCTCCGATTTAAAGTTTCTGTTATGCTTGGGGCAGAAAGTCCAAACACAATTTCAATTGGTCAAAACATGACCACATTAAATTACAGTTTGGCAAGAGCTTTATCAAGAAAATTTAAACAAGATGATGAAGTGATTGTAACAGAGCTTGATCATGAGGCAAATAGAGGCCCATGGATGATTTTGAAAGAAGTGGGTGTGAAGATTATTGAAGTTAATCTAATGCAGAATGGAACTCTTGATTATTCTGATTTCAAAAATAAAATAAATGATAAAACCGTAATGGTTTGCATGGGTATGTCGTCCAATGCACTTGGAACACTTAACAGTTTCAATAAAGTTAAAGAATATCTAAAAGACAGAAAATGCCTTTTTCTATTAGACGCTGTCCATTATGCACCTCATTTTTCAATTGATGTTACAGATCTTAACTGTGATTTTATGTTATGTTCAGCTTATAAGTTTTATGGACCACATATAAGTTTTCTTTACTCTAAGCCCGGCATTTTGAATAATCTTAATACGGACAGACTAGTTGTTCAAGATCAGGAAGCCCCTTATGTAATTGAAACAGGGACACTGAATCATGCAGCATGCTCAGGAGTTTCAGCAGCTATTGATTTTATTTCATCTTTAGGTAAAGGAAGTACATACAGGGAAAAACTGGAGAGTGCATATTTACAAATAAGCGATCATGAATTTAATCTTGCAAAACATCTCTATGAGTCATTACAAGGCTTTAATAAAACAACTGTTATTGGCCCTGATTTTTCTACAAGAGAAAGAACACCGACAGTATCATTTGTTCACTCAGAGTATTCTCCTCAAGAGGTCTGTGCGAACTTGGCTACACAAAATATTTGTGCTTGGAATGGACATTTCTACGCACTTAAGGCAATTCAACAATTAGGACTTGAAAGCAGCGGAGGTGTAACAAGACTTGGAATTTCACTTTACAATACAAAAAAAGAGATAGATAGAGTAATCGAGGTTATACAATCTATTTAGTTCAGCTACTCAATTTTTCGATAAACCAGTTTTTAAAAACTTCCTGAGTTTCTTGGGTGGCCATATTTAGATCTTGTATATTCAGAAATTTAACTTCAGCTTTTGAATCAATACTTCTTAATATTTTTTTTAGTTTTTTGGCAGAAAGATTTCTGGCCTTATTTATCTCTACAAGTTTATTTGAGGAGGACTCAAAATAGAGATTCTCTTTAATTAGAAGATGCCAACAAAGACTGTATGGCATGTATTGTCTGGCATCTCTAAATTTATGCCTAATTTGGTTGGTAAGTATCTGAGGGTTTTTATCATAAAAATCTTTAATAACTGATTTTATTTGTGGCCTTCCAGAATGATATGATTTAAAATAATTATTGTGGAAACCCGCAATATTTGCAGCTTTTGATTGTGCAGCGTTGAAGCTTGGCCTTATATTTAGTAAGTTTTTTATTTTATTTGATATGATCTTTATTAATTGTTTATTGTATGTTTTGGCCCAACTTCCTGTTAAAACAACTTTATTGTCTTTAAACCAATCTTCAATAGAAGTTTCTTTGATAAGAAACATATCATCATTAAAATAGATAAACTTATTAGAAAGATTTTTAATCTTGAATAGTAATGCATCTATCGATCTAATATTAAATGTTGGCAGGGAATCCATATTGTCGCAAAAAATATCTTTATGATCAATAATTTCAACCTTATTTAAAGACAATAGATGCCTAACCTCGTTTAAGTTTGGCTTTTGGTTGTCAGTAACAATAAAGATTTTTCGAACAAATGGGGCAAATTTAATAATAGATGCTACACAGAAATGAATTTCATTTGCCTGAAGATATTCTCTATTTATGATCTTTTTGTTTTTAAGATTTTCTTCAAGTCTTAATCTGTAATTAGGCTCAGAGCCATCAACCCAAGTTATTACTGCATCAATTTTTTCCATTTAGACGAAATAAAAAAGTTTATTAATTGGTGTTTTTAAAGATTCTGAAATTTTTATAGCTATGTTAAGGCCAGGCACAAATTTATTTTTCTCTATTGAAATTATTGTTTGTCTGCTAACACCAGCTAGCACTGCTAAATCCTCTTGGGTTAGACCTGCACCTTTTCTATAATCTTTAACTCTGTTTATAAGCATATGTAAAGTAAGCTTTACAAAGATAATAAATTTTTTGTAAAATAAACTTTACATTATAAATTCTTGATTTTTTTGTAAAGCTTATTTTTTATGAAAAATGTATAGTTTACTTTACATTATATTTTAAGATGTTAAATAATAATTAAAACCATACCAAAAATAAACCTAGAAAATTGAATTTTCTAGTTTTACGTAAATTTAACGCATGAAAAAATTAATCACTTTATTAATGTTTGTCTCACTGGTTTCATGTAATATGAACTCTAACAAGTCAGAAGAGACAAGTAACGTTACAGTTAATGCGTCTGATGCAATTTATAATATTAATCAAGACGAAAGTAGCCTTGTTTGGACTGGTAGAGAAGTCTCAACAAGCTCCCACTATGGATCAATTAATTTTACATCTGGACAATTTGAGGTTGTAGATGGTCTTATTTCACAGGGTGAGTTTTTTGTTGACATGACATCTATAAACGTGCAAGATTTAACAGGTGGAAGTAAAGAAAGGTTAGAGGGCCATTTAAGATCAGATGATTTTTTTTCAGTCGAATCTTTTCCTTCAGCTCATCTATATATTTCAAGTTCAGAGCTAATATCTGATGGAAAATGGATGGTGAATGGTTTTTTAACCATAAAAGACATTTCACACCCTGTTTTATTTGAAATGGCAAACACTCAAGATGGGTGGACTGCTAACCTTGTTTTTGATAGATCAAAGTATAATGTGAAGTTTAGATCAGGAACATTTTTTGAAAATCTTGGTGACAAACTCATTTACGATGATATTGAGTTAGAAATTAATCTAAAAACTTCATAATATGAATCCTAATAGACCTAGATGTGGATGTGGAAACACGCAAGACCCAGAAGGCTTTTGTGATGGCTCTCATAGCAGCTAATAATGAATAAGTTACTTGCATTTGGGGCTTCTTCCTCAAAAAACTCAAGGAACAAAAAACTAGCCTCGTATGTTGCCACTAGAATGGCTCCAAAAGAGGCTATTCTTGTTGACTTAAACGAATTCGAAATGCCAATTTATAGCGAAGATAGAGAACAAGAGATAGGCATACCAGATAAAGCATATGAGTTTAAAAAATTGGTTAATGAAAGTATTGGAATAATAATTTCACTTGCTGAGCACAATGGCTCCTATACCTCGGCATTTAAAAATATATATGATTGGATTTCTGTAATTGAAACAACAGTATGGGGTAATAAGCCCTTAATATTATTATCAACTAGTGATGGACAAAATGCTGGCAAAACAGTGCTTCAAACTGCCTTATCTCGCTTCTCTAGACAAAGTAAAGAGGAAATTCCTCATTTTTCACTTCCAAACTTTAATGTAAACTTTTCAGATACTGATGGAATTATCAACAAAAAACTAAGTGGAGAGTTAGATAAACAAATAAGTATATTCTCCAGTCAAGTTGATAACTTACTTGATTCCTGTAATAATTAGTGTCCCATTCCACTTACCTTTTTTTCCGAAGTACCAATATTCTACATTACTAAACCCTGCTGATTTAAAAAAGTTTAACCAAGTATTTTTAGATAATAATTGCATAGTAGTTATTGATATATCCTCCTTCCAACTGTGTGATGGTTTATTTTCTATATAATGATCAATACCCATGATTAAACGACCTTTATTTTTTAACCAATTATCATAAATACGACTTATGATAATTTCAGGTTTTTCAAAATAATAGAAAACCTCCATTGAGTGAACGATATCTACTTTTTCTTTAGGGATCCATTTTAATAGGTCATGGCAGAAGTATTCATTTTTATTATCTAACATTTTAGCCTTTTCGATCATATGAATTGATCCATCAACACCAATTGCACTAATACACTTTGGGTCAGAAGAAACTTTTCGAACTACCCAACCATTTCCACAGCCAGCATCTATAAATTTATATTTATCGAATCCTTTTGTCGAATATTTAATCATGTTCTCAACAGATGTAGAATGGTTTTTCTCCATACCTTCATCTTTTCCATTTAAAACCCAATTACTAAAGACTTTGATAGGTGATTCCATTTAATCTACAGTTATTAATTTGTGGGTTACACTGAAATCACAGAGAGAAACAATATAAAGATTAGAATTATTCAAGTCATTAATTTGATCATAATAATCTTCCTCAATAAGATTATTTACAAAACCAGGAATAGTATTACTATGTCCAACAACAAGTGTATTTTCGCCAATACTTGATTTTAAAAAAGTTTTATCGATAATATCATCGGAAGAGTAAATAAGTATTTCCAAGTTATTATTTTCTGCAAGAGGTTTGACTGTTTTTATTGTCCTTTTGTAATTAGTAGAGTATATTCTAGAAATGTTTTTATCAATAAAAAATCTTTTCCAATTTTCAGCTCTTAAAAAACCTTTATTACTAAGATCTGGATCACGATTTGATTTATCTGCCCTTACTTTCTCAGCATGTCTAATTAGGTATATGTTAGAACACTCTTCACTAGGTTTAAAAAATGAAATGAATACGAGAAGAAATAATATTTTTAAAATATTCAAAGTATTATTTTTCTTCTACTTATAGCATAAATTAAATATGCAATAATCATTACAAGGGGCTCCCATATAAGTAGATAGTATGGCCACTCTCCAATTACAAGAGGGTTGTTTACCTGTGGGGCAGCATTAACATACATATAATTGGAGTCTAATAGAAAATTAATTGGCATTATGATTGCCATTAAGATATTAAGGTGAATCCAAATCTTAAACCAAGAAAACTTAGGAAGTTTGAGGCCTAAATGTAAAAACATAAAAATTGGCAGAACTATAATTAAACTATGAGAAACATAATAGTTTAAATAGTATCTTAAAGATCCGTCAAAATAGTTCATCTGCGGTGTCAAAATTGCCATTATACCACCGATAACTCCTGTATAATATACAAACTGAAAGAGCTTGTCTTTCTTCTTAACAAAAGGAAGCACACAACATATAATGGAGGATATTCCACACAATTGTATAGGTAAATTATATTGAACATCCCATGTGCCACTCATAATATATCCTCCATTTTCAGTAATAAAATCAAGAATCATTATAACCCCAATAAGATATGTAATCTTGATTTTCTGTGTTCTGTTTAAAAACCGAGCAACAATTAAAGGAACAGAAATAAAGATTAGTGAAAATATAGTCCAAGTCTTCCATTCATCTGTCATAAATTCAACGACATAAATTGGAATTGGATTTTCTTCCATATTAAAGTGGTTTTTTCAAATGTATAAAAACTATTTAACTAAGATTATAATAGAATGAGTTTCTCAATAATTCAAGACTTTTTGGTACTGCAGTATTTGCATCTTCATTTCCCTCAAACTCAAGGGATATATATCCTTTATAGTTGTTTTTTCTCATCAATTCACCAATTGAATTATAATCAATATTAATCTGATTAAAAGCTGGCCATTTTGCGCCACCATAGTATGTTTTTGCCTGAATCAAGCATGTGTGTGGAGCTAACTCAGCTAGTTGCTCTTCTCTATTATCAAAGAAGTTACCTGTATCCAGAGTAACACTTAACCATGGAGAGTCTATAGCATTAACAATTTTCATTACCCCTTTAGAAGTTAAACCTAAACCCCAGTGGTTTTCTAGTCCGAGAACGACTCCACATTTTTCTGCTGTTGGAATACATTGTTCAATAGAATCGATAACCCATTTAAATCCTTCTTCCTCTGTATAGCCGTCAATAATAGATTCTACACCTTTGTTATCCATTAGAACATCAAATTCTGATTTATCCCCAATAGGTTTTGTTGTTCCCCACCTTCCAGTATTAATTCTAATAGTAGGAATTCCTAAAGAGTAAGCCACCTCAATTTGATGCTTTGTTAATTCAATATTTTCTTTTCTTTTTGAGGCTTTTGGACTAACATAACTTTGATGGGTTGAGAGTCCCATGATATCTAAACCTGAATCAAATGCTCTTTTTTTGAGTTTTTGTAAATAACTATTTTCTTCGGATTTCATTTGAATAAGTAGAAGTTCTATTCCGTCGAATCCAAACTCAGAGGCTTTATCAATGCAATATTCAATAGGAGTTTCTTGTCCATTGAATTGCCAGAACGAGTATGTAGAAACTCCAATAGGATTATGTTTAATATTTTTTGGAGTTATCTTGTTATTGGGATTAATATTTGAACAACCAACTAATGGGGCTCCTATTGACGCAGTTACAAGCGATTTTAGTAAAGATCTTCTTTTCATTTAGAATAATTTATTTTTTTATTTAAATTTAATAAATTCATATTCAAAAAATCAAAAATAAATTTTTAAAAAACTCCTAAGATTAGGGTTTTTTTATTTTTGATAATATGAGAAATATTTTATTATTATTTGTATCACTATTTTTTTTCCAGGGGTGTTTTTTTGAACATGATCCACTTATATCTGCATTAAATAATGATGATTTTAAAAGAAAATTTATAAAAGACAAAGAAAAATATGAAATACAAATTCTTTATACAGAAGTTTCAAAAAACAAACTTGGTCAAATAGAATTTACAGATTTTCAGTTTCAATTAAATGATCAAAAGTATTTTTATCCAGCAAGTACAATTAAATTACCCGTTACAGTTATGGCTTTATCGAAAATTAATGAGCTAAGGGCTGGAGGGTCAAATATTTCTCTTAAATCTAAAATCAAACTTTCTTTAATAAATGATAAGAAAGAAATTATTATAAAGGATTCTATTACGTCTTTTCAGAATTTAATTGCAGATGTTTTTTTAGTTAGTGATAATTCTGCATCTAATGTTCTGATTGATTTTTTAGGGTATAATTATTTTAACCTATCTATGCGTAATTCAGGATATGAAAACACATATCTAAATCATAAGTTTAATCCTGACCCTTTTATTGATTCTTCATGGATAATTAGTACTATTGATAATGATATAATATCATCTAAAGAAAATAAAATAACTGTTTTAGCTAGCAGTGATATATCAAATTTAAAAAAGGGAAAAAAAAGATTTATAAATGGAGAAATAATTAATGAACCATTAGACTTTTCATCAAAGAATCGGTCATCATTAACAGATATGCATAATATAATGAAGAATTTAATTTATCCTGAGATTACTCTCTCAAAATTTAATTTAAATGTAGAAGACTATGATTTCTTGAGATATTGGATGAGTAGATTTACTTATGAAGATCTTGGTAACAAATACATTACAAATGAAAAATTCTTTAAATCATATAATAAGTTCTTTATCCATGGAATGGATACTGTTTTGAAAAAGACTGATGTTAGGGTATACAATAAGATTGGACAGGCATATGGAACTTCCACGGATAGTGCATATATTAAAAATTATAGAGAAGATATTGAGTTTTTCCTAACGGCAACTATATACACCAATAATAACGAAATAATTAATGATGATATTTATGAGTATAGTGATATAGCTATTCCTTTTTTATCAAAATTATCGAACATTCTTTATAAAAATCTGGCTGATTAGTCTTTAACTAATCCTAGATCAACTAATCTCTGATAGAGAAAGTCTCCTGCTGTTATGTCCTTAAATCCTTTAGGATTATTTTCGTCAACACACGAATCAAGGCAGTCAAGTGGCATTTCGAGTCTAGGATGAAGAAAAAAGGGAATGGAATATCTAGATCCATTCCAAAGACTTCTAGGAGGATTTACAACTTTGTGTATAGTAGATTTTAATTTATTATTTGTGTGTCTAGACAGCATATCACCGATATTGACAATTATTTCATCATCTTCAGCAATAGCATCAACCCATTCCCCTCTATTATTTAAAACTTGTAAGCCTCTCCCTTGTGCACCCATTAGAAGTGTGATTAAATTAATGTCTCCGTGAGCAGCAGCTCTTTCTGCTTTTTTTGGCTCTTCAGTAATAGGAGGATAATGAATTGCTCTGAGAATGGAGTTGCCATTAAATATGTGGTTGTCAAAATATGTTTCTTCTAAATTTAAATAACATGCAATTGCTCTTAAAATATGTCTTCCAGTATCCTCAAGTAGCTCATAGGTTTTTTGACCAATCTTGTTAAAATTTTCAAGTTCTTCTACAATAACATTTTCAGGATATTTATCCTCCATTTCAGGTTCATTTTTAACATACTGACCAAAATGCCAAAATTCTTTTAAATCACCCACATTTTTTCCTTTTGCATGTTCTTTTCCAAATGGAGTAAAGCCTCTCTGACTAGCAAGACCTTTAATAATATATTTAGACTTAACGTTATCTGGAAGATTAAAAAATTGTTTAACTTCTTTGTATAAAGAGTCTTTTACTTCATCATTAAGTAAGTGACCCTTAACTGCTACAAATCCAATTTCACTAAACCCTCTTCCAAGGTTTTTTATAAATTTTTCTTTGCTGTTTGAGTTACCTGATAAATAATCATTTAAGTTTACTTGTGGAATTCTACTCATTTTTAGTCTTTTTTAGCAATTATTTTTGTAATATACTTACCCAATATGTCGAACTCTAGATTAACAAAACTTCCAGGCTTAATGGTTCTAAAGTTTGTATTTTCATATGTGTAGGGAATAATTGCAACTGAGAAAGAATCAGGTGATGAATCAACAACAGTTAAGCTTACACCATTAACAGTTATTGAGCCTTTCTCTACTGTAATGTTTTCCTTATTATGTTTAAAAAGATATTTCCAACTACCATTTGTCTCTTGAACCTCAGAACATATTGCAACTTCATCAACATGACCTTGAACAACATGCCCATCAAATCTTGAATTAATTGACATTGACCTTTCTATATTTACAAGATCACCAGGAATTAGTTTACCAAGATTGCTTCTATTTAAGCTTTCTTCAATAACTGTAACAGTATAAACATCATCTTTAATGTCAACTACGGTTAGACATACTCCGTTGTGACAAAGACTTTGGTCAACTTTTAATTCTTTAGTTATGGAGGATTCTAAAGAAAGATTTAGATTACCTTTTTCTTTTTCAACTTTTTTAATTGTTGCCAAACATTCTATAATCCCGGTGAACATTATTATCTTTATTTTTGCTCAGTAAAATTAGTAATTAAATTAACTAGTGGTAAAATCAAAAAAAATAAATGTTGGAATTTCTATTGGTGATCCCAACGGTATTGGAATAGAAGTTATGCTTAAAGCGCTTTCTGAGAGGACTTCGAATGATAATTGTAACTTTATAATTTATTCTTCACATGAATTAATTGAAAATCAGAAAAAAGATTTAAATATTAAGTCACTTCCTTTAAAAAAAATAGAAAGCTTTGATGAAATATCTCATAACTCACTTAATATTAAAGAAGTATTTACTGAATCAAAATATGAATTTGGGATGTTCGATAAATATGTTTCTCAGAATGCAATTATTTCTTTTAAAGAAGCGGTAAAAGATGCCAGTCTCAGGAAGATTGATGTCCTAATTACTTCACCAATTGATAAAAATCTATCTTTTTCTAAAACTTTTAAATATTCAGGACATACACAATATTTAAGAAACTATTTTAATGAAGATCCAATTATGTTAATGGTCTCCAAGAAACTTAAAGTGGGATTACTAACTGAGCATATAGCTCTTCAAGATGTTGTCCATAATATTACAGTTGAAAAAACAATCAAAAAATTAAAACTTTTATGCCATGTCATAAACAAAGACTTCGGTATACTTAAACCTAAGATTGCAGTTCTGTCAATAAATCCACATATTGGAGATAACGGTGTGATTGGAACTGAAGATCAAAAACTATTAATCCCAGCTATAAATGAGTTAAATAAAAATGAGGATATAATTTTTGGTCCGTTTTCAGCCGATACCTTTTTCTGTAATAATTATACTAAATATGATGCTACTCTAGCAGTGTATCATGACCAAGGATTAATCCCATTTAAGACTATTTCTTTTGGTGAAGGAGTAAATTATAGTGCAGGTCTTTCTATTATTCGGACTTCTCCAGATCATGGCACAGGTTTTAACATTGCAGGAAAGAGTATTGCAGATCCATCTTCTTTTAGACATGCTTTGAATTTAGCTTTGGATATACATGAGATAAGAAATAAGATACTTTGATATTAAATAGATAAATTTTTATAAATTTGCCGCTCAATTGTTAAGTGATGAAATCGCTTTCGCCATATTTGATAAAGTTTTCAGGTTTGAAAGATGGTATTCATCTATTTAATTATGAGTTAGGAAATAAGTTCTTTAAAAATTTTGACTATTACGATTTTTATGACGCCAAACTTTTTGCTAAGCTTGAGTTAGAGAAACAATCTACACTGTTAAACCTTAAATTTTCATTTCATGGTGAAATTGAGGTACAATGTGATGTTTCTATGGAGAATTTTAATCTTGAATTAAAGACTGAACATGGAGTAGTTGTGAAATTTAAAGATGATATAATCTCAACAGATGATAAAGTTATATTTATGCCAGTTGGGTCTCATAGTATAGATGTTTCTCACTTAATATACGAAAGTATAATTTTAGCAGTTCCTCAAAAAAAGGTTCATCCTGGAGTAGAAAACGGTTCATTAAAATCGGATATAGTTGAAAAGTTAGAAGCACTTAAACCTAAAAAGAATTTTAAAGAAAAAACTGACCCTAGGTGGGACAAATTAAAAGATTTACTATAAATGGCACATCCAAAACGTAAAATATCAAAAACAAGAAGAGATAAACGTAGAACTCATATTAAAGCTGAGAAACAGCAAATTTCAATATGTAAAGCTACAGGTGAGTCACACCTATACCATAGAGCTCATTGGTACGAAGGTAAGCTTTATTATAGAGGAAAAGTTTTAGTTGATTCTTTAGAATCATAAAAAACTAGTATCTTAAATTGTCATTTTAATTGTCCAATGACATAATTGATGTTAGTATGATATCTAACAATACAAAAAAAATAAAAGCCGCAATTACTGCAATTGGTGGTTATGTTCCAGACAACTTTATATCAAATAAAGATTTAGAAAAAATGGTTGACACAAATGATGAGTGGATAACTGCAAGAACTGGGATAAAAAAAAGAAGAATACTTAAAGAGAAGGGGAAAGCTACTTCCTATTTGGCTGTAAACGCAGCCATCGATCTCATAAAGAAAAAAAAATTAGACCCTAATACTATTGACTTAGTAATTGTATCTACTATAACTCCAGACTTCCATGTAGCATCTACAGCTCCAACAGTGGCATCCCAAATAAATGCATCTAATGCATATGCATTTGATATAAATGCAGCATGTTCTGGATTTTTATATGGAATGTCTACTGCTACAAGTTATATTGAGTCTGGAAGATATAAAAAAGTTCTTTTAATAGGAGCAGACATGATGTCTTCAATAGTTGATTATACAGATAGATCAACAAGCATATTATTTGGAGATGGAGCAGGTGCTGTCTTGATTGAACCAAGCAAAAATGACTTTGGTTGGGAGGACGAATTTTTGAGATCAGACGGAATCGGCGCAGAGTGGTTAAAAATTAAAGCAGGAGGATCATTATATCCTACCTCAAAAGAGAGCTTTGAAAAAAAATGGCATTATATTACGCAGGATGGGAAGAATGTTTTTAAATCTGCTGTCTCAGATATGGCAAACGCAACAGAGCAGATTATAATTAGAAATAAACTTGATCTAAATGATATAAAATATCTATTGCCTCATCAAGCAAATAAAAGAATTATTGATGCTACCGCAGAAAAGATTAATTTAGATAAAAATAAAGTTTTAATGAATATAGAAGAATATGGAAATACAACAGCAGCTACAATACCGTTGCTAATGAATGACTATGAAAACAATTTTAAAAAAGGCGATAAAATTATTCTTGCTGCTTTTGGAGCAGGTCTAACTTGGGGTGCAGCATATCTAACATGGGCATATAATTAAACTAAAAATCATGGATATAAAAGAAATACAAAACTTAATAAAATTTGTTTCAAAATCTGGTGTTGAAGAGGTAAAAATTGAGAGAGAGGATTTCAAAATTACAATTAAGACAAAGAAAAATTCACCGCAACAAATAGTTGTTGATGAATTACCGAGTAAAACAAATTTTCCAACTCAGGCTGAAGTTCCGGTTAGTCAAGAAGTTTTTCAAGAAAAGCCTTCAGCTATTCAGACTCCTAGAACTGAGGACTCAAATCACGTAATTGTTAAGTCTCCTATAATAGGGACCTTCTATAGAAAACCGTCACCAGATAAATCTGCATTTGTTGAGTTTGGTCAAGACATATCTGAAGGTGACGTGCTTTGTGTTATTGAGGCAATGAAATTGTTTAACGAAATAGAGTCTGAGGTGTCTGGAAAAATAGTAAAAATTCTTGTAGATGACCAAAGTCCAGTTGAGTTCGATCAGCCTCTATTTATCATTGATCCATCATAAAAAATGTTTAAAAAAATATTAATTGCTAACAGAGGAGAAATAGCTATGCGTGTCATCAGGACATGCAAAGAAATGGGTATTAAAACTGTAGCTGTATATTCTAAAGCTGATGAAGAGAGCTTACATGTCCGCTTTGCCGACGAGGCTGTGTGTATTGGGCCTGCCCCTAGTAACGAATCATATTTAAAACCAGCGAATATAATTGCAGCTGCAGAGATAACAAATGCTGATGCAATTCATCCTGGCTATGGTTTTTTATCAGAGAATAGTAATTTTTCTAAAATATGTGAGGAACATAAAATAAAATTTATTGGAGCTTCACCTTCAATGATTGAAGCAATGGGAGATAAATCAACTGCTAAGAAAACAATGCTAAAAGCAGGGGTACCAGTTATTCCTGGTTCAGATGGTCTTGTTCCAACTTTGGAAGATGCTCAAAATATTGCTCTTGAGATAGGCTATCCTGTGATGATAAAAGCATCTGCTGGAGGAGGAGGTAAAGGTATGAGAATGGCAAATGATCCAAATGATTTGTTGAATGCATGGGAAGTTGCAAGACAAGAGTCTAAATTAGCTTTTGACAATGATGATATGTATTTAGAAAAATTTATAGAAGACCCAAGACATATTGAAATTCAGATTATGGCTGATTCGAAAGGAAGAGCCTGTCATCTATCAGAAAGAGACTGTTCAATTCAAAGACGTCACCAGAAATTAATAGAGGAGACTCCTTCACCCTTTATGACTAAAACATTGAGAAAAGCTATGGGTGAAGCTGCTGTAAAAGCAGCTGAATATATAAAATATGAAGGAGCTGGAACTGTTGAGTTTCTTGTCGATAAGCACAAGAATTTTTATTTTATGGAGATGAACACTAGAATTCAAGTAGAACATCCAATTACTGAACAAGTAATAGATTATGATTTAATACGAGAGCAAATAAAAGTGGCAGCTGGCGAACTAATAAAGGGTAAGAATTACTTTCCAAAATTATGTTCAATTGAATGCAGAATTAACGCAGAAGATTCTGTAAATGATTTTATGCCTAACCCAGGAAAGATCCTTAATCTTCATTTTCCTGGTGGACATGGAGTAAGAATTGATACCCATGTATATGGTGGATATGTTATACCTCCACATTATGATTCAATGATTGCAAAACTTATCACCACTGCTCAGACAAGAGAGGAGGCTATTAATAAAATGAAAAGGGCCTTAGATGAATTTGTTATTGAAGGAGTTAAAACAACTATTCCATTTCATAAAAAAATGATGGAGCATCCAGATTTTATATCAGGAAATTATACTATTAGATTTATGGATTCAGCAGACGTCTAGGGCTTTACTATGCCCATCTCAATTAGTTTTTCTGCTATTTGAATTGTATTTGTTGCAGCGCCTTTCCTAAGGTTATCAGCAACAATCCAGAGGTTTAGCCCACTCTTAATGCTAAAGTCTCTTCTTATTCTCCCAACAAAAACCTCATCCTTATTTGAAGCGTTGATAGGCATTGGATATAGGTTGTTTTCTGGTTCATCTTCAACTATTAATCCAGGAGAACTTTTTAAAATACTAAACACTTCTTCAAGTCTAAATTCATCCTCAAATTCAATATTAACAGACTCACCATGACAAATTTCTATTGGCACTCTGACTGCTGTAGATGTAATTTGAATACTATTATCATTTAGTATTTTTTTGGTCTCGTTAATTAGCTTATTTTCTTCTTTAGTGTAACCGCCTTCTTCAAATAAATCACAGTGTGGCAAAAGATTTTGATCTATAGCAAATGGGTAAACCTTTTCAGAGTTAGAGCCATTCCTTTCAATATACAACTGATCAATTGCTTTCTTACCAGTTCCAGATACAGATTGATATGTGGAAATCACAAGACGTTTAATTTTGAACTTTTTATGAATAGGAGCTAAGACGACAAGCATTTGCATAGTAGAGCAATTAGGATTGGCAATTATATAATCATCTTTTGTTAAAGTCTCTGAATTTACCTCGCTAACTATTAGTTTTTTTGTAGAGTCCATCCTCCAAGCAGATGAATTATCAACTACTCTAGTGCCTATATCTGCAAATTTAGGTGCCCATTCCTTAGAGGTTGAGCCTCCAGCTGAAAAGAGTGCAATATCAGGTTTTATAGTTAATGCATCAGTTAATGAGACTATATTATATTCTTTACCCTTAAATCCAATCTTTTTACCTACAGACTTTTCTGAGGCAACAGGTATTATTTGACTAATTGGAAACTTTCTTTTATCTAAGAGATTGAGTATAACGTTACCAACCACTCCAGTTACACCAACAACAGCAATTTTCATGTTTATTTATTTTTATTCATTTTTTTGTAAAATACCGAACGGCTCAAAGGTTCATATTTGTCTTTTTCTCCTATAACAACTATATCTTTTTTGTTGTTTTTTCTATAACTATAATTTGCAATATTTCCTGATTTTTTACAAACAGCATGTACTTTTGTAACATACTCTGAAATTGCCATAAGATTTGGCATTGGACCAAATGGATTTCCAAGATAGTCCATATCTAAACCAGCAATTATTACTCTAATCCCATTATTTGCAATTTTATTACAAACTGGAACTATTAGGTCATCGAAAAACTGAGCTTCATCTATAGCAACGACATCACAATTTTCAATATTTTTTAAAATTTCATTTGAAGATTTCACTTCTATACATTCAAGCTTACTATCATCATGTGACTCTATGAAATTTTTACTTCTTGAGTCAACAATTGGTTTAAAAACTTTAATTTTTTGATTAGCAATTCTTGCTCTCTTGATGCGCCTAATGAGTTCTTCTGTCTTTCCTGAGAACATTGACCCGCATATAACCTCAATCCATCCGAATTGTTCATTGTTATATACTGGATTTTCTAAAAACATTTCGTAATTTAATTTGTAATAAAAACAAATTTATCAAAAAGTAAATCATTATAATAATAAACTAAGGTGTTTAAAAAATTAGAAATTAAAATTAAAGAACTTGCTTTAAAAATTCATCATTCAAGATTAAATGACTCAAAAAGTATTTATGAAGATTCAAAAAAGCTATATGAATTAATTGTTATTCATAAATATCTTACTAATAAAGAAAAAGATAGTGACTGGGAGCTTTATGAGGATAGACTTAAGGAAACACTAAAAGGTCTAAATCTAGAAACAAAAAAAACAATTATAACTCCTGATAATTCAAGTGAAATTATCCCCTTAATTGATTCTATAAAAGATTTAGTAACAGAAATACCTGAGTCACATGATGACAAATGAGATCAAACTTTATGTTGTACCAACACCAATAGGAAATCTCGATGATATTACAATAAGGGCAATCGACAGGCTAAAAAACTCAGATCTAATTTTATCTGAAGATATAAGACACGCTAAAAAACTACTAAGTCATTACAAAATTTCTACAAAAATTAAAAGTTATCATTTGAATAATGAGCATAAAAAAGTGAAGGAGTATGTTGAGTTAATGCTTCATGGTAAAACAATTTCTTTAATTACTGATGCTGGAACTCCATGTATATCTGACCCTGGATTTTTATTGGTTAGAGAAGCAATAAAAAATGGAATTAAGATTACATGTTTACCAGGCCCAACAGCTCTAATACCTGCACTTGTTTTAAGTGGACTTTCTAGCGAAAATTTTATCTTTGAAGGTTTTTTACCAAAAAAAAAAGGCAGGAAAACAAAACTTAAAGAGATTTCAGATAATACAATTACAACAATTATATATGAATCTCCGTATAGAATTATTAAAACATTATCTGACTTATTAGAATTTTTAGGAGCTGATAGAGAAATCTCTGTTAGTAGGGAAATATCAAAAATTTATGAAGAAACGTTCAGGGGTTCTGTTAATGATGCTCTAAACTATTTCTCTGATAAAAAAATAAAAGGTGAGTTCGTGATTTGTATTGATAAGAGCAAAGGTTAAATTTAAATTTTCTCATGAAAAATTGGATAGAAAGAGAACAGCCAGGAAAAGACAAACTTCAATCTCTTAAAAAAGATTTAAAAATTGATGATTTCATTTGCTCTTTATTACTTCAAAGACAGGTCAATTCATTAAAAAAAGCTCAAAAGTTTTTTAGACCTGATATTAATTTACTCCATGATCCATTTCTTATGAAGGATATGAAGAAGGTTGTTGAAAAAATTCAAAATTCAAAGGAACAAAGGATTATGATTTTGGGAGACTACGATGTTGACGGCACAACATCTACAGCACTGTTATATAAATATTTTAAAAATATGGACTATGATCTTTTATACTATATTCCTGATCGATATGATGAAGGATATGGAGTATCGCGTAAAGCTATTGAGTATGCGGAAATAAATAAAGTTTCTTTAATAATAACTGTTGACTGTGGTATAAAAGCAATTAATCAAGTTGATTTATCCAATTCTAAGAATATAGACGTGGTAATATGTGACCATCATCTTCCAGGTGAACAAATTCCAAATGCTTTTGGAATACTAAATCCCAAGCAAGAAAACTGTAATTATCCATTTAAAGAGTTATGTGGTTGTGGTATTGCTTATAAATTAATAACAGCTTATAATTCATTAGTAGAGAGTTCAATTGATACATCTATGTTCTTAGATTTTGTAGCTCTTGCAACAATTTCAGACATGATGCCTTTAATTGATGAAAATAGAATTATGGTATTTCATGGATTAAATGTTCTGAATTCAAAACCACGAATAGGTTTGAGAAATTTTTTGAAGTCAATTAATGGCAAAATTGATGAATCGAAAATCTCTTTTAGTATTGGGCCAAGAATTAATGCTGCTGGAAGAATGAAAACAGGAAAAATAATTGTGGATTTATTAATTGAAGAAGATATTAATAGAGCAAATACTCTTTCAAATGATGTTGAATATTTAAATCAAAAAAGAAGAAGAATAGAAAAATCTGTTTTTGATGAAGCGTTGACGCAAATTGACAATGAACGATATACAAATATTGTTTACGGAGATGAATGGAATCAAGGAGTTCTGGGAATTGTTGCATCAAGATTAATTGAAAGGTCCTATAAGCCAACTATTGTATTAACAGAATCAAATGATGAAATTTTGACTGGTTCTGTTAGGTCAGTTAAAGATTATAATGTTTATAAATCATTATCTGATTGCCAAGACAACCTTCTCCAATATGGAGGCCATAAGTATGCAGCTGGATTAAAATTAAAAAAATCAAATTTTGATATTTTTAAAAATCAATTTGAGTCTATTGTTAAAGATAATGTGGGTCGTACAATGTTTACTAAATCATTCTATTACGATCTTTTGATTGACTTTTCAATGTTAACTATTGAGAATCTAAAAATTATTCAAAGGATGGCTCCTTTTGGATTAGGGAATAAACGTCCAGTTTTTAGAACTAACAATTGTTTTATAGATTATAAATTGAAATTTTTAGGAAAAGATCAACAAATTGTCAAATCAATAATTAAAGATAAATATGAGACAAAATTATCATTTATATGTTTTGACAAGAAAAGCGATTTAGTTGGTCTTAAATCACCATTTGATATTCTTTACAATGTCAATCTAAATAATTTTTCAGGTCAAGATACGGTTGAATTAACTATAAGAGAGTTATATATAAAAAAATAAACCCCACCAATGGCAGGGTTTAAAAATAAGTATGAAATATAATCTTTAGAAATTAATATTAAGTCCTAAATTCCATGTTGTCCCTTTTCCAAAGTATACATTGTTTTCAACATTAATACCATTCCAAGTTCTTCCACCATCGTTATGGAAATTAGTTTGTGATTGCGATAGATATTCTTCATCAAAAAGATTATTTACATTTAATCTAGCCCTTGCATCATAACCTAACAAATTAAATGAATAAGTAGCACCTAAGTCCGCAGTTCCCCATGACGGCAATTTGATAGAACCTCTATTATTCGCAGAATTAAATTCGCTATCAAGAGGACCAAACCTACCATGAAGATTGTCATAGCTCATCATATCTAAATCAACAGATAGCTTAGATGATACTTTATAATCAAATCCTAAATATAAAACGGTCTGAGCTGCATCTCCAATTTTTACTCCATCTAAATAGAGTGTACCAGTTGTTCCAGCAGGCTGGTTATTATCAATGAAGTAGGCATCTCCTTGAAAGTTTTTGGTATATTTCCAATCACCAAGTGAAAACATTCCTTTTACTCTGAGTCTACTTGAAGGGTACCATGTCATTTCACCTTCAATACCCTGATGAGTTTGCTCTACACCACTGTAGATAATCCTTACTCCTTGATCATCAATCGAAGTGCTTCTCCTTAGTGTTCTGTCTCCCCATACAGTGTGATATGCATTAATAGTACCTTTAAAATTTGACGATCTAAAACCATATCCAAGCTCGAATGAAGTAAATGATTCATTAAGAATTTCATCAGCTTCTTCAAAATCATAATCAGCATTAGGGAATACACCATCAAAAGATGGAGGTCTCATGATTTGCCCCACATTGAAGAAAAAATTTGAATTATCATTTGCTCTATAATTAGCACCACCTTTAATATATCCTCCATTTACAGTAACCACTCTACTTTTAGTGTCCGGTGCAGCAGTATAAAAACCTTCCCATTGATAGTCTTGACTTGATGTCCCAATTTGAAGTACAGCTGAGAATTTATCACTACCTGTATATTCCATCAAACCATTAAAACCTGTCCAATTAACATAACCTATATAATATCTTTGAGACCCATTAGGATTATCCATACCTAAATTTTTAAATGGATTTGCTTCATAAGTGTCAGTAATAACAGTTCCAATTCTATCACCATTTCCTGAAAAATTAAATCCATTTATAGTAGAAATATATCCATCTAGCCCAAATAGAGTCTCTGGACCCCTTCTGTGATAAGCTTTGTAAGATCTTAAATCAATTCCAACTTCATATCTAAAATTATCTGAATCTATTTTAATCTTTGAAATTCCACCTAACCAGTTGTGAGAGTTTGTTGAGAATCTTCTTATAGTTGTGTCAGCTCCCCACTTACTTGGAAGACCATCAATAGTATTATGATAACCTAATTTCATTCCTGCAAAAGGGCCACTTTCAGGGACATGTGCTCCAGCCATATTTTTTTGTACCGCAACACCCCAATTTATAGTTGTATCAGAATTTCTCCACTCACCGTGATCATCAAGATACTCAGCATAAGACTCCCTGTATGGACTAACACCGTAAGATCCTCTACCTCTTAGACCTGTTCCACCACCTCTTCCCGCAGAACCATATAGAGATGTTGCCAAAGTAATTCTACTAGAAATTTCCCAGTCCCAGTTGAATGTTGCTAATGGCTTATTGTAGTAATTTCTTAAAATTGAAAATTCTTCACCTTGATAGTCTCCATACAATGCATTAAATTTTCTGAAATCGTCGCCCTGAATTGGGCCATAATCAAGATAATCTTGAAGTTGTGTTCCATAATATGCTTGATGATGCCACTGTCCAGCACCGATTAATGAAAAGTTAAATTCGTGGTCTCCTCCTCTAGGAGTATAACCAACTGAAAAGGCATATGTTGTTCCCTCTCCTTGCATACCATTTCTCCAACCATCACCTTGCCAAAATCCAAGAAGAAAACTTGAAGACCAACCTAGTTCATTCACTCCAGTATTATGGAATGCAGTGAACTTTTGATAGCTATTATCACCTATTGACATTTTAATTCCTGAACCTGGGTCTACCTCAGCAGCTCGTGTATTAACTGAAACAGTTCCACCTGCAGAAGGAACTGCAAGAGATGTTGAACCAAGCCCTCTTTGAATTTGTACACTTGATGTAAGATCAATTAGTCCCATCCAGTTTGACCAATAAACACGACCATTTTCCATGTCGTTCACTGGTTGACCATTAATTACATAAGCGGTGTTGGTAAAGCCAAAACCTCTCACATACATTTGACCATCACCATAACCACCATTATCCTGATTTGTATAGACCCCAGGGGTTCTTTTAAGTGTTTCAACAAACTCAAGATTTCCAGCTTTCAGATCAATTTCAGCACCAGAAACTGAACTAAATGCAATAGGAGTTATTCTGTCTCTAGCCACATCAACAACTTGAGAAGTCACAGTAACTTCCGTCAAAGCTATAGAATCAAGAACAGACTCCTGAGCTGATATTGTAAATGTAAAAAGAGAAAATATTATTAAGATTAATTTTTTCATGAATACTTATTTTGTTAATTACAAAAGTAAAATTATTCATGTTTATTTTCGTTAACGAAATATCAACACATTATTAAACAATTATCAACTATTGTTTTTGATTTAAACTTAAAGTTGTTTTCTTATTTTTTTTGAGGATTCGTCTAGGCCTTCGTCATGACCGAGAAGAATTTGTTTAGCTATTGATTTTCCTAACTCAACGCCCCATTGATCATAGCTATAAATATTTAAAATTGATCCTATTGTAAAAATTTTATTTTCATACATTGCTATTAATGAACCAAGGTTAAATGGGTCTAGCTTGTTAATAACTATTGAGTTTGATGGTTTGTTGCCATCTATATTTTTATGGATATTCTTACCTGAGTTTGATTTTCCCATCATCAAGGCATTGGATTGAGCTAAAAAGTTTGAATTTAAAATTTCATGTTGAGCGGAATCGCCATATAATGATTCTTTAAATGCAATTAAATCACATGGAATAATTTTAGTCCCTTGATGCATTAGTTGAAAAAAAGCATGTTGGGCGTTAGTTCCGGTTGATCCCCATAATATTGACCCTGTTTCATAATTTACTTTTCTACCATTTCTATCAATACTTTTACCGTTACTTTCCATACTTGCCTGTTGTAGATAATCAGGAAGCTTGCTCAAGAATTGACTGTAAGGAAGAATTGCTTCCGTTTCATACTTAAAAAAATTATTATACCAAATACTAATTAAAGCAAGAACTACCGGAATATTTTTTTCAAATGGAGAACTCTTAAAATGTATATCCATTTCATTTGCACCTCTTAGAAAATCTTTAAAATTGTCTGAACCTATAACTATTGAAATAATTAGCCCAACAGAACCCCATAATGAAAATCTTCCACCAACCCATTCAGGTATTGAAAGAATATTTTCTGAGGAAACACCAAACTTTTTAGGAGCTTCAGTATTATTTGAAATACAAATAAAATGATCTTTTATATAATCTTCACTTGTATTATCAATAAACCATGCTCTAATTTTATTTGCATTTTCAAGTGTCTCAATAGTAGTAAAGGTTTTTGAAACTATTATAAAAATGGTAGTCTCTGGATTGAGTTTTTCTATGAGTTTTGATGTGAAATCAGGATCTATATTTGATATAAAATGTGGCACAATACCTTTATTGTAATATGACAAGGCTTTTGTAACCATGTCAGGCCCTAGATGGGATCCTCCAATTCCAATATTAACAACATCTGTAATTTTTTTACCAGAATATCCTAATCTCTTTGCACTATTTATTTCATCTGAAATTTTAATTATCTTGTTTAAAGTAATATTAACCTCATCATTTTCTAATGATCTTAAAGCGGTATGAAGAACTGCTCTACTCTCAGTTTCATTTATAACAGATCCATTAAAATACTTCTCAATATTATTTTTTAGATTAGTTTCATCACATAGGCTTTTTAAAAGCTTAAATGAATTATTACTTAATCTATTTTTTGAAAAGTCAACATAAAAGTTATTCCAGTTGATTGAAAACTTTTCGAGTCTATTATTTTCTCCTGTAAAAAAGTCATTAATATGATAATTATTCTCTTTGTCAAATTGCTGAATAAGTTTTTTCCATGAAGATAGTTTCGTAGGATTTATCTTTGATAAAGCCATTATATAGAGGTTTTATTTTTAATTATTATAGAATCAATTTGTGATTTAATTAAAACAATATCATTAAGATACTTTTGTTTTAAGGACTCACTAATCGGCTTAGCTTCTGGCAACTTTTGCTTAAATGGATCCACTTCGTATCCATCTTTCCAAAATCTATAACATACATGAGGCCCTGAGGTATATCCAGTAACTCCTACAAAACCTATTACATCTCCCTGCTCAACAAATTGACCTACTTTAACTTTAGCTTTCTGCATATGGAGGTATTGAGTTGTATATGTGTTGTTATGTTTAACTTTTACATAATTCCCATTTGCTCTTGTATAGCTTACTTCTGTCACAGCTCCATTTGCAGTTGATAATATCGGCGTGCCAATTGGTGCTGCAAAGTCGGTACCTCTATGAGGCCTTATTCGGTTGTTATACAGTGCGATTCTTCTCCTGAGATTATATCTTGATGAAATTCTACCAAATTTTATGGGGGATTGTAAAAAAGCCCTTCTAAGATTCTTAGCATCTTGATCAAGATATTCAACAATACCTTTTATAGAATCAGTCTCATACTCGAACGCATACCTTTCAGCTCCTTTATGTAAAAAATAAGCTGCTCTAACTTTAGTGATTTCAACAGGTATAGTGTCATCTATGAAGGCTTGTGTGTAGATGACTTTAAATTTGTCACCCTTGTCTAGTCTAAAAAAATCAATTGTCCAAGCATATATATCAGACAAGTAATAAGTTAATAGTGGGTCTTTATCTTGCCCCTCAAGTGTCAAGTATAATGAGTTTTCAATAATACCTGATGCAGATAAATCTTTATATGTTCTTTCCTTTTTAAAAGTTCTTCCATAAATACTATCCTTGAGTTGAATTAAAGAATATCCCTCAATTGTTGGGTGGTAGACAAATGCTTTTAACCTTGGTACTGAGTCATTTGTGAATATTAGTGTGTAGGGTTTTCCGCGTTGTAGTATTCTAAAGTCAACATCATTTTTAGTCTTTTCTAAAGCTTTATATATTTCAGGATAGTCAATACCTTGACTTTCAAGTATGTCTCCAAAAGTATCGCCTCTTCCAACATTTTTTTCTTCAAAAATATGTTTTGACTCGTCATATCCATATTTATAGATTATTGGATCTTCCTCATCTAAAATAACCGAGGCAATTTCTGAACCACATGAACTAAATAAATTAATTAAAAGAAATAACAATGTGAAAAAATAATACTCAATATTCTTCATTAACTTTTTTGTTTAATTAAAAAAGGACTAACAATACCCGAATAGTTGTTCAAGTCAGCTTTGATAGAACCTACTAATAAATCAGCCTGAACTCTAATAGGAATTTTATTTTCATCATTAGTAAGCCAAATTGTTATACTTCCTTCACCTTTAAAAATTCTACTTCTATTAGTGGCAGGCATAAATTTTAAGCACTCTAACTTACCATATTTGGTCCTTATGACCTCTTTGCCAAGATATTTTAGGGACAACTCTCTATTTTTTGAATCGTAGAACATATTTATATTAAAAAAATCTCCTTCGTCTATGTCATTTTCAGAGAAATTTTTTCTTAAATAATATAGTGATGATATAAGATCTTGAACATTATCCTTTGTTGAAATAATATCAGTAGTACCTTTTTTAATATTTTTTACAGTAGCCTGTTTTTTTTCTGAGTCAAAACTAACTTCCAAATTTTTTGTATATCCACCTTCGTAAATATTTCTTTTAAAAAGCTTAGGTTGTACTTTTTTTGATTCAAAATAGCTGCTATAATAATCTTCTACTTTGAAAAAAAGTCTTGCTAGACCGATTGTTTTTCCATACCCAGACGCAAGTAAAACATCTTCCCCATCAATCTTTTCATTTGAAAGTGTAAGAGAGGCATAACTGGCATTAAAAATTCCATAATGTACTCTGTATTCAAGATTTTCACCAGCTTTAAATGGTCCAAATTCAGTATAGGATGTTTGACTAAAAATTAGATTAATACTAAATAATATAGACTTAAGGTATAGAAGAAAAATTTTCATCTTGCAGTTACAAAATTAATCAAAATTAATTTCTTAATTGATTAAAAACAGATCTACCTCTTGTCTTACCAAGAAACTTAATCAGTTCTTCTTCCTCGAGTTCTTTTAGTCTAATAAAAGATTTATATTTTTTCAATAATTTATCTTTTAGAATAGGGCCAATTCCGATTAAATCATCAATACCTGATTTAAGTGCATTTTTACTCCTTATATCTCTGTGAAAATTAATAGCAAATCTATGTGCTTCGTTTCTTAATTGCTGAATTAATTTTAAAGTTTCTGATTTTTTATCAATGTATAAAGGAAGTTTATCATTTGGCTTGAATATCTCTTCAAGTTTTTTGGCTATCCCTATTATAGCTACTTTTTTTTCTAAATCAAGTTTCTTTATACTTTTTAAGCCTGCGGTAAGCTGTCCTTTTCCTCCATCTACTATAATAAGATTTGGTAATGGTTTATTCTCTTTTAAAAGCCTAGATAATCTTCTGAATATAACTTGTTCCATAGATGCAAAGTCGTCGGGCCCCTCAATATTCTTAATTTTAAAGTGTCTGTAATCTTTTCTTGACGGTTTACAATTCTTGAATACTACACAAGACGCAACGGGATTTGTACCCATTAAATTTGAATTGTCAAAACATTCAATTTGAAGAGGTTGATTTTTTAATTGTAAATCTTTTTTTGCTTGTTCCATAATCCTTTTTCCATGGTCCTCAGGATCTACAATTTTTATCTGCTTTAACTTATCAATTCTGTAAAATTTTGCATTTCTTTCAGAAAGCTCGATTAACTTTTTCTTATCACCTGATTTAGGAACTGAAATTTTAAGTGTTTTAGGAAGGCTTACTTTAAATGGGACAACTACTTCTTTACTTTGAGAATGAAACCTTTGTTTTAGTTCAATAACAGCTAATCTTAAAATTTCTTTATCAGTTTCTTCAAGTCTTTTCTTGATTTCAAGTGTAAATGATCTGATAACTGCACCGTAAGATATTTGTAAATAATTTACATATGCATGGGTTTGATCAGTAACCAAAGCAAAAACATCGATATCACTAATCTTGGAATTAACAATTGTAGATTTTGCTTGATAATTATAAAGAATATCTAGCTTGTCCTTAACCTCTTGTGCCTCTTCATATTTTAGATTCTTGGAAAAAGCATCCATCTTATTCTTTAACTCATCAATTGACTTTTTAAAATGCCCTTTAATTAAATTTCTTATTGATTTTATATTTTCAGAAAACTTAATTTTTACTGTATCATCTGTCTCCTTCTTAATCATATGGTTAAGTTCATGATTTAAGAAAGGATAAATATCTTTTATAAGTTTAATTAAAAAACGAGCACTATATACATTTGTAAATGGTCCGTAATACTCTCCTTTTCTTTTTTCAACCTTTCTGGTATAAAAAATATCAGGGATTGGATCTTTAACTATACATATCCAAGGGTATGACTTATCATCTTTTAGTAATATATTATACTTAGGCTGGTATTTCTTTATTAAATTATTTTCAAGTAATAGAGCATCCATTTCTGTATCAACAATAATTTTCTCAATTTTTTTTATGCTTTTGACTAAAAGCCTAGTTTTTTTACTTTCATGACTCTTGTTAAAATATGAGCTTACTCTTTTTTTTAAATTTTTTGCTTTGCCTATATATATAATTTTTTCATCGTCATAAAACTGATATACACCAGGCAGCTCCGGAAGTGACTTTGATTGAATATGAAGTTCATATTGTTCCATTCAAACAAAATTAAAGTTATTTTTATTTTATATTAATATAGATGATAAATAACAATAAAAAGTTTTTACGAAAAGCTTTCAAGGAAAAAAGGTCTAAAATTAATTTAACTCAGTATAAGTATTTGTGTAAGTGTATTTATAATAACTTAATTAAACTTAAGATCTGGGATAAAGAATTTTTCCATATTTATCTATCCAATGATTCCAAAAAAGAGGTTAGTACAAATGATATTGTGAGCTTATTGATAAAAAAAAATAAAAAAGTAATAGTGCCAAAAATTTGTGATGAACAATTAATACATTTTGAATTAGACTTAAACACAGAATTCATTATTAATAAACTTGGAATTAGAGAACCAATAACCGATGTAGAATTTGACAAATCATTAATTGAAATAATAATAGTTCCACTATTAGTTTTTGATAGAAAAGGCCAAAGAGTTGGATATGGTGGAGGATATTATGACAAGTTTATGAGTGATGTTCCAAATAATGTGGTTAAAATAGGACTTTCTTTATTTGAACCTGTTGAAGAAATCAATGACATTTATGCAAATGATATTAAGCTTAATTTTGTTATAACCCCAAGTAAAATACATAGCTTTAATTAAAAGAAACCTCTTTATTAAAGATTAACAAAAGAATTATTCCTGTGCTGATATAGGAATCAGCAAAATTAAAAACATACTCAAAAAAGGTATATTCTTTACCTCCTATGTAGGGCAACCAATTTGGCCATATCCATGTTGCTAAAGGAAATTGAATCATATCAACTACGCTTCCATAAAATAATGAGGAATACCCAACCTCTGGAAATAATGTAGCAACTTGACCAAAACTAGATGAAAATATTACACCATAAAAAACGGAGTCAATAAGATTTCCAAGAGCACCTGCTAATATTAGGCAAAAACAGAATATTAATAATTGCGAACCTTTGTTTTTTATAATACTTTTTAGGTAAAATCCTATTCCTATACAAGCAAAGATTCTAACAAAAGTTAATATCAATTTTGCAGAATCTTCATCTAAGAAAGGTATTAAATTATTAAGCCTAGCACCCATTGCCATGCCCTTATTTTCAATAAATAAAAGTTTAAAAAAACCTAAGTCTATAATTGGCATTTCACCATAGGCTGTAATAGGATAATTAAGTTTAATATAAAACTTTATAAACTGATCTAAAGAAACCAATAATAAGATTAATATTATGGACTTTTTAGTATCAATATTTTTTAGCAGGGATATCAAGAAATAGAACTTAACTTTGAATATTCTTTGCCTCAATACTTAATGTTGCATGAGGAACGATTTTAAGTCTTTTTTTATTAATAAGCTTCCCCGTAACCCTACATACTCCGTATGTCTTATTTTCAATTCTTATAAGTGCATTTTTTAAATCTCTGATAAATTTTTCTTGTCTTAGAGCTAGTTGAGTATTAGCTTCCTTAGACATTGTTTCAGAGCCCTCTTCAAAAGATTTAAATGTTGGTGATGTATCGTCAGTCCCATTGTTACTATCATTCATATATGCGCTTTTGAGAAGATTTAAATCAGTCTTTGCTTTTTCAATTTTTTCATTGATAATTTTTCTAAAGCTTTCTAATTCTTTATCAGTATACCTATTCTTTGTCTTTTTACTCATATTAAACTTTATTAATGGTTATAACTGTTTTTATATCATCAAACTCAATTTTTCCCCTTCATTTAAATTTTCGCTAAAATATAATTTTATTGCAAGAGTTTCACCCTTTATGTAATCTAAATTAGAATTTAATGCCTCCTCAAGTTTTTTGTTATTTTTTATATTAATCTCAATTTTATCAGTTACATCATAGCCTTGATTCTTTCTTATGTTTTGAACTCTATTCACTATTTCTCTTGTTATACCCTCATTTATAAGCTCTTCATTAAGATTTAAATCAAGAGCAATAGTTTGACTACCATCTGTTGCTACGGAAAGACCTTCAATATCCTTATAGTTTATCTCAATATCATCAGTAGAAATAATTACATCAGTGTTTTCAACTAATAGATTCAGACTTCCTTCAATTTCCAGTTTTTCAATTTCAGTATTTGAAAGTTGTTTAATTTCTTTTGCAACAGCATCAATTATTTTTCCATATTTAGGACCAAGTAGCTTAAAGTTAGGTTTAAGCTCTTTAATTAGTAAAGAGTCTTTATTATCAAGAAATTCAATTGACTTTACATTTATTTCAGATAGTATTTGAGATTTTGCGTTTTCAATCTCTTCTTTTTCAATATCTGTTTTAACTGGAATAATTATCTTATTCAGTGGCTGTCTAACTTTAATTTTTTCTTTTTTTCTAATTGAAAGCGCCAAAGAGCAAATATTTCTTATTTGATTAATTTTGTTCTCAAGCTTTTTATCAATTAACTCTTGAATTATATCTGGAAAACTTGATAAATGAACAGAATTAGCATTTTCTTGTTTGGAAATTATATTTAAAGATTGAAAAATATACTCAGAGTAAAAAGGTGCTATGGGAGAAATCAGTTTACTAATTTTTATTAAACATTCATGTAGTGTTTGATATGCAGAAATCTTATCTTGATTATATTCTCCTTTCCAGAATCTTCTCCTGGATAATCTTACGTACCAATTGCTAAGTTTCTCCTGAACAAAATCATTTATATCTCGAGCAGCAGGGGTTAAATCATAATTCTCAAGGTTATAATCTACTTTTTTTGCCAATGAATTTAACTCTGAGATAATCCATCTGTCAAGTTCAGGTCTTTTGACAAAATCTATTTTATCTTCCTTATGTTTGAAGTTATCAATGTTGGCATATAAACTAAAAAAACTATAAACGTTTTGAAGAGTCCCAAAGAATTTTCTTTTAACTTCAGCAACACCTTCTTTATCAAATTTTAAATTATCCCATGGGTTTGAATTAGAAATCATGTACCACCTTACTGCATCTGCACCATATACATTTATCATTTCAAATGGATCAATAGCATTTCCTAGTCTTTTAGACATTTTTTGTCCATTTTTGTCTAATACAAGCCCATTAGAAACAACATTTTTATATGAAATGGAGTTAAAAGAAAGACATGAGATAGCGTGAAGAGTATAGAACCAACCTCTTGTTTGGTCAACACCTTCTGCAATAAAGTCGGCGGGGAAATTGGTTTGTTTATCAATCATCTCTTTATTCTCAAATGGATAATGAATTTGAGCATAAGGCATTGAACCTGATTCAAACCAAACATCAATTATATCTTTCTCTCTTTTCATTGGCAACCCCTTACTTGTTGATAAAATAATTTCATCAACAATGTCCTTATGTAAGTCTATGTTATCATAATTTTTATCTGACATATTCCCAATCTCGAAACTTGAGAACGGGTTAGACTTCATGTTTCTATCTTTGATTGATATGTTGATTTCATTAATGAGCTCTTCAACAGATCCTATAACTTTATATTCGGAATTATCCTCATTAGCCCATATAGGAAGTGGAACTCCCCAAAACCTTGATCTTGAAAGGTTCCAATCATTTGCAGATTTTAACCAATTTCCAAATCTCCCCTCACCAGTTGAATTAGGCTTCCAATTAATTTCTTTATTGAGATTAAACATACTTTCAGACAAGTCACTAACTTTAATAAACCATGATTCCATAGGGTAATATAAAATAGGCTTATCTGTTCTCCAGCAATGAGGATAAGAGTGTAAGTATCTTTCAACTCTAAATGCTAAATTTTTTTCTTTAAGTTTAATAGCGATTTCAACATCTATCGATTTTTCAGGCATCTTATCTTCTTGATAGTATTCATTTTTTACATATTTTCCACTTATCATACCAATATCATCAATGAATTTACCTTTTAAATCAACTAAAGGTACCTTATTGCCATTTTTATCAGGAACTAGAAGAGGCGGAACTTCAGGTTTTGCAGATTTTGCTGCCTTATAATCATCTGCACCAAATGTTGGAGCTGTATGAACAATTCCAGTTCCGTCTTCGGTTGTTACAAATTCCCCTAAAATTACTCTAAATGCATTTTCTGGATTGTCAATTGGTAGAGGAGACTCATCCCATATCCTTTCATATTTAAGATTTTCAAAATCAATACCATTAAATGAACTAACAACATAGTATGGAATTTTTGTATCAGATTCTTTGAATAAACCTAACTTATTTTTTTCTTTAACATTAAAAAAGTTTTTACTAAAAACTTTTTTAATAAGAGAAGTAGCAAGAACCACGGTTATTTTTTCTCTTGTATACTGGTTAAATGTTTTTACAAATGAATACTCAATTTTACCACCTAAAGTTAAAGCCGTATTAGAGGGTAGAGTCCAAGGGGTTGTGGTCCATGCTAAGAAATAAAAAGGGAACATTTCACTGAATTTATCAGATTTATTGTCTTTGATACATTTAAATTGAGCAATTACTGATGTATCACTAATTTCCCTGTAAGCGCCAGGTTGATTTAGTTCATGGGAGCTTAAACCAGAGCCTGCCGCTGGTGAATAAGGTTGAACAGTATATCCTTTGTAAAGAAGGTTTTTTTCAAATATGTTTTTAATTAACCACCAGACAGTTTCCATGTATTTGGGTTTGTAAGTTACATATGGGTCAGACAAGTCAATCCAATATCCCATACTTTCAGTTAATAACTCCCAATCGGATGTATATCTCATAACTGCTTTTTTACAAGCACTGTTATACTCAGAAATACTAATTTTATCTCCAATATCATCCTTTGAAATTCCTAATTCTTTTTCTACCCCTAATTCTACTGGTAATCCGTGGGTATCCCATCCAGCTTTTCTTTTAACATTATAACCTTTTAAAGTTTTATATCTGCAAAAAGCATCTTTTATAGTTCTTGCCATCACATGGTGGATGCCTGGCTTACCATTTGCAGAGGGAGGGCCTTCATAAAATATAAAATCTGGACTATTTTCTCTATTATAGGATTTTGTGAAAACATCATTTTTTGACCAAAAATCTTGAATTTCTGAAGCAATTGTTGAAAGTGAAAAGTTTTTTGATTCTCTAAATCCCATTATGCATAGTTAAAGGCGAAATTAATGATTTTAGATCAAATAAAAGTTAATCTAATAGGTTATAATTTAAAGTTTAGACCAATTTGAAAGGATCTTCCAGGAGCTGAAATTCCTGATGCAAAAGTTCTATAATGAGTATCAAAAAGATTTGTTAGCCCAAACCTTAAAATAATATTAGATGAAATGTTTTTACTAGCATATATGGATAGATCAGACCATTTTGGAGTACCTAAATAAATTAATCTTTCATTTTTGAAAATGAAAGGTGTCTCATCAAGGCCATCTTCTCCCCCAAAGCTATATTCATCAGCATTTTTTGCCTCACTAAATTTAAACATTGCTTTTATGTTCAAATCTTTTTTTGAGTATGTCATTGCAAGTGAGCCAAATAGTGGAGATATAGAAGGAAGAGGACCATAATTATCATTATCATCTCCTTTAGTATAAGTCAAACTATAGTTAAATTTTAAATTATTGTAGAACTCAGAGAAACCATCGATAGAAAACCCATGTATAAATCTGTTTCCAAGATTTTTATTTGAAATTGTAGTTACTTCTTCACCATTGTAAATAATTGTTGATAAATCTGGTGTAGTTATGTCTGAAAAAACTGTGTAATTATCTCTACCTATATGTCTCGAAATAATTGTGCTAAACCCTCTTAGTGAAATGAAATTACTATTATCAAGAGATCTAAAATCAATTCCAAGATCTAAATTATATGCGTACTCTGGCTTTAAAAAAGTGTTAGGTACGACTAGTAGCCCATTATTCTCTCTAATCTTTCCAATATCATCTATGTTAGGGTTTCTAAACCCACTTGATAGAACGGTATTTATTTGAACTTTTTTACTTGGTCTTAACTTTATCGAGATTGTAGTTGTTAGGGCTTTTGAGTTTAAATCAATTTCAGATAGTTGAGGGTTGACTGAAATTATATCATTCCAACTAGCTTTAATTCCAGTAAACGTTAATCTTGTTCCAACATTAAATGTAAAAAATTCACTCATGTTCCATGACCAATTTATATATGAGGCGAAACTTGTATATGAACTTCCATTACTAGGGTATCTTGTAGGAATTGCAAACTTTTGACTTAAACTTACTACACTATTATCTGAAATCTCAAGTATTCTATCATATGCTTTTGAATAATTATAATTGTAAGTAGATTCTAACCCATATGAAATTGAGTGACCACCTTCAAAATAGGTGTCAAAATCACCATTTATACTATAAACTTTTAAGTCTTCAATTTGATATGACCTATTCAACGTATTAAATTTTCTTTTAACTCTACTTTCATTAATTTTTTGAAATCCAATTGTAATAACCCCCTTTTTCATAAACTTTCTTTCAGGGAAAATCTTTAAACTGGGTGAAATCAAAAGTCTTTTTTGAGGACCGTAATACCATTCAGCAAATTTTAATGAATTACTTGATGAGATACTTAATTGATCATACCGATCAATATCACTTGATTCAGAAAACTGAATGTTAACATTTAATAAGTTAGTTTCATCAACTTTAAATAAAAATTTTTGGAAAAGATCCACTTGACTATATTCAGTATTTTTTTGAATATTTTCGTCATCATTCACAGAAGGTTCAGGATAATAACTGTATCTTGAGTTCCTAGAAAATAATCGAGATAGTCCCCAATTTTTATACCCATGCTGTCTATTTTCTCCCATTCTAATTTCTCCATATTTAGAAATAGTTAAAGACGTAATACTTCCCCAATTTTCTTCACTATAGTTAGTAATAAAGTTATTAGAGATAGATTGGTTTGCAGAAGAGTAATTTGTTGTAAAGCCTGACTTAATTTTTTGTGAAGATTTCAAAACAGGATCTTTTGTGTAGTAGTGAATAACACCTCCCATAGCATCAGATCCGTAACCTACGGATGATGAACCAAAAATTACCTCTGCTCTTTCAATATTATTAGGATCAATTGTTATTGAATTTTGTAAATGTCCTGATCTGTAAATAGCGTTGTTCATTCTTACACCATCAACAACAATTAATACCCTGTTTGCCTCAAAACCTCTAATTATTGGACTCCCACCTCCACCTTGACTTTTTTGAATTCTAACACCAGGACTTAATTCAAGTAGTTCAGCACCAGATGATGGAGAAGTTAAAAAAACATCCTCAGATTTAATCACAGACACCTTTTCGGCAACCTGGTTTACATTAGACTCTGATCTTGCTACAGATAATATTACTTCATCAAGTGTCTGACTCTCCTCTTGAAGATATATTATATCTCCATTAACTATACCCTCTTTAATTCTCTCTAATAAAGAATACCCAAGTAGTTGGAAATATATTTTTTCATCATAAGAAAAAATACTTAAATCAACAATTCCATTGTTGTTTGTTATTATTGATTTGGATTTATCTTCATTGTAAATTAATACATCAGGAAGCTTCTCATTAGTTGTCTCATCTTCTACATAAATTTGTTGGCTATATGATTGACTTAGAATCAAAAAAAATAAAATTCTAAGACTAATTGGATTTGACAATTTATTTAAAAACTTCAGCAAATACATTTATTGATTTTGGTGTTTTGAACATTTGTAAATGTAGAGAATAATAGTCAATTATATTATTTAGTATTCTTGTCCTAGATTCTCTATTAATGCTCATTGTATTTAAATCCTCAAATTTCATGCCTAATAAATTCTTAAATAATTTTAGATCTTCACCACAAATATTTCCACCTAATGGTTTGGTATTAGATGTAGATCCAGACTCAAGGCAGAAATACAAATCATTTTCATTAATAATATTTGGGTGAAAACCAATATATTTTGAAAGTTCTATTAAAAATTTAATATGATAATTATTACATTTCCTAACATTATCATACCAGATTAAACTGTTCAATAAAAAATCAAATAAATCTTTATTTACTTCTAGTTCCTCTCTAAGAACACTATATAAAATTTCTGAAAGCAAGACAATTACAGAACTTTTCTGAATATCAGAGTGAATTGTATTAAAAAGAACCTCAGATTTTACTTCTTTTATAAACCCTAAGTTCTTATTCTCGTTAGATGTATAATTTATATTAATTACATTGAGTGGAAAAAAGTGTGCCTTACTAAATCTTGATTTTTTTGAACCATATAATCCTTTTACTAAAAAAGATTTATAACCTATCTCTTCAAGATAACATGACACTATTGAACTAGTTTCACCTTGTTTTATTGAATTAATTACAAGTGCTCTGGAATTTGACATTTAAACTAGACTACACCTTGTGCCAGCATTGCGTCAGCTACTTTTACAAAACCAGCAATATTTGCTCCTTTAACATAATTAACATAATCTTTGTCAGTACCGTATTCAAGACATGAAGAATGAATATCGGACATAATTTCTTTAAGTTTACTATCGACAACCTCTCTTGACCAAGTATATTTAAGTGAGTTTTGAGCCATCTCTAATCCAGAAACAGCGACTCCTCCTGCATTAGAGGCTTTTCCTGGCGCATATTGAATTTTATTTTTTAGGAATAGGCTTACAGCATCTGGTGTACATGGCATATTTGCTCCTTCACCAACAGTTCTACAACCGTTTTTTAGTAATTCATTCGCATCATCCAGATTAAGCTCATTTTCGGTAGCACATGGGATAGCAATATCACACTTTACAGACCAAGGGTTTTCATTGGCATGAAATTCTGCTTTGGAATATTTTTTAATATATTCAGAAATCCTTTCACGTTTAATGTTTTTTAGCTCCATTATATACTCTAGTTTCTCTTTATCGATGCCCTCCTTATCATAAATAAATCCAGATGAGTCAGAAAGAGTTAGAACTTTTGCTCCCATATCAATACACTTTTCTGTAGCATATTGAGCAACATTTCCAGAACCAGAGATTGTAACTATTTTATTATTTAAACCATCATCATTGTTTTTTAATATTTCGTCAATAAAATAAACTACACCATATCCAGTTGCTTCGGGTCTAATTAGAGATCCTCCCCATGAAACCCCCTTACCTGTCAATACTCCAGAAAATTCATTTTTTAATCTTTTATATTGTCCAAAAAGATAACCAATTTCTCTGCCACCAACACCAATATCCCCTGCAGGTATATCTTTATTCGGTCCAATATGTCTAAATAATTCTGTCATAAAACTTTGACAAAAACGCATAACTTCAGTATCAGATTTTCCTTTTGGATCAAAATCTGACCCACCTTTGCCACCTCCCATAGGAAGAGTTGTTAAAGCATTTTTAAAAACTTGTTCAAAAGCAAGAAATTTTAAGATGCTCATATTAACAGAGGGATGGAATCTTAGACCACCTTTATATGGTCCAATAGCTGAGTTCATTTCAATTCTATACCCTCTATTTACTTGAATTTCTTCATTGTCATCAATCCAAGCTACTCGAAATGAAACTACTCTTTCCGGTTCTACCATTCTAAGTAAAATGTTTTGACCGTAATAAATTTTTTTAGTGACTATATAAGGGATAACTGTCTCAGCAACCTCAGTTACTGCCTGCATAAATTCAGGCTCATTTTGGTTTCTTTTATTTACTTCCGACAAAAATTGCTTGATAATTTTTTCCATTTCAATCTCTTGTCTTTAGCAAAGGTAGTACAAAAAAAGAAAGACCTCCTAAAATTAAAGTTATAATAGCTTGGCATGACCAAGCAATCCATCCATAAGCTAAACCTATTTCTGTTTCTATCCCAAAATTTGATAGAAATAAGGCTATTGCTAAGGGGTAAACTCCTAAGCCATGATTTGATAAGGAAATACTAAAAACTCCGACAACAAATGCTGGAAAAATAAGGCTGTTTTCAATAACATTTAGCTCTGTAACTGAAAACTTAATAACAAAAAAAGCTAGAATGTAATATGTCCATATTATTAAAGAGAGAAATACAAATGTTAACAATTTTCCTTTAAGCTTAGTCAGAGACAAAAATCCCTCAAGTACACTTTTAAAAAAACTTTTTATACTTTCAACTTTTATAATTAATATAAATACAGTGGCTATAAGTATGCTTATTGAGGAAAAAATAAGCCAAAAATTATTATCAATGAAATTTAAAAAATTATCTTCAAAAAAAGATTTAAGTATTATTTCATATTGAAGTGCCCAAACCAAAAAAAGTATTGTTATTGAAATAGACATATCAATAACTCTTTCGGCAACAATTGTTCCAAAAGTTTTCCCAATTGGAATTTTATTATATTCACTTAGAACAGTTGCTCTTATGACTTCTCCAGATCTTGGAATAGCCATATTAGATGTATAGCACATAAACACACTTGCAATACTATTAATCCTTCCAGAGCTATATCCAATAGCCTTTGATAAAAGTTGCCACCTCAAACCTCTAACTATGTCAGATGATGCTCCAAGAAACATAGCTAAAAGCAAATATTCTATTTTAGCAGATTTTATATAATCTAAGATTAATAGCCTTTCCTCTTGACTTGTAATTATAAAGGTTATATATATAAAAAATACACCAAGTATTATTGGGATTAATATTCTCAGATTTTTTTTCAAAGTCTTAAATTGTTATATTATCTATAAGCCTTATGTTGCCCACTTTACAAGCTATAAACGCTCTAATTTCCTCCTCCTGTTCTAAAAAGCCTGAAAGTTTAGAGGTGTCAAGTATCTCAAAATACTCTAAATTCAAATTATCAATCATGAGAGCATCCTTCAATATATTTATTTTTGTTTCCTCTAAGGTTGAGCTTTTATAAAGTTGTTTTGCTTTTTTTAGTAATCTAATAATATTACTTGCGCTCTCTCTATCAGTGCTGTTAAGTAATTTATTTCTTGAGCTCATAGCAAGGCCATCATCTTCTCTAATTGTTTTACATCCAATTATATTAACTTTTAGTTTTTGCTCTTTTACTAATGCTTTAATTAAAATTAGCTGCTGAAAATCTTTTTCCCCAAAATATGCATTAGATGGATTAAACATCTTTAAAAGTTTTTCAACAACAGTTGCAACACCATCAAAGTGGCCGGGTCTCATTTTACCCTCCATTATTTTAGTGAATTGACCAAAATTGTATTTTTTTTTCTTTTCGTCTTTTTGATATATCTCATTATCATTTGGAACGTAAGCTAGAATATCACTCATAGTTTCTAATTTTTGAAGATCATTTTTAATGTCACGGGGGTACTTTTTTAATTCATCATTATTATCAAACTGCAATGGATTAACATATATTGAAACAATTACTTTTTTATTCTCACTTAAAGCTCTTCTTATTAAAGACAAATGTCCATCATGAAGAGATCCCATTGTTGGAACTAGACCAACAGAATCAACTTTATTAACTAATTTAATAATGTCTTTATAGGAAGAGTAAGCTCTCAAATCTGAGAAATTAGTTGTCTTAAAGATAATGTTTTTATATTCTTACTCATAATTTTCGTAATTTTGCCAAGCTATAGCCAAAGTTTAGATTTTGAAATTATTGAAAGACAAAAAAATATTAGTCATTTCATCTGAGGTTGTACCTTATCTACCTCAAACAGAAAAAGCTGTTAATTCATTTTTAGTATCAAAAAAAATTAATGATTTTGGTGGTATGACCAGAATTTTCATGCCAAAATATGGTATTATAAATGAAAGGAGGCATCAACTTCATGAAGTGATTAGGCTTTCGGGTATGAATATGATTATTAATGATCTGTACATGCCTTTAATCATAAAAGTCGCATCCATACCTAGGGAAAGGATGCAGGTTTATTTTATCGATAATGAAGATTATTTTAAAAGAAATGACTTACTTAAAGATAAAGATGATATACTTTTAAAAGATAATGACGAACGAATGATATTTTTTACGAAAGGTGTTATAGAGACTGTAAAAAAACTTAATTGGACACCAGACATAATTAACTTACATGGATGGTTTACATCATTGTTTCCATTATATTTTAAAACCATTTTTGCAGATGATCCTGTTTTTGAAAACAGCAAAATAGTTTCATCTATTTACAATAAGTCTTTTGAGGGAAGTTTATCAAAAAAAATTATAGAAAAAATTCAATTTGATGGTATTAATCAAGATCTTAGTAATTTATCCCTTCCTGACTTCGAGTCTTTAACAGATTTAATGGTTAAATATTCTGACTCGGTAATAATTTCGTCTGACAAAATTGAAAAATCAACTTTAAATTCAGTTAAATCACATTCAAAGAAATTATTAAATTTTAGAGATTCATCAAATGATGATACATTAATGAAATTCCTTTTAAAAAATACAGATTAAATGCAGAAAAAGTGGTTTTTAAAATTTTATATAGTTTTATTTTTTTTTCTATCAATCTTTTCTTGTAATAAGGATTTCTACTCTGTTGGTTTAGAAATTTTTGAAGAACAATTTGATGACTTAAAGACCAAAACATTTCCAATATTTTCTTATCAGCAGTCATTAGATAAGGTTCAAACAAATAATATTTCAAGTGTTCAATTAGGGACTTTCACAGATGATTTTTTTGGAAGGACAAATTCTAGCTTTGTATCTCAACTTAATATATTTTCCTTGGAAAATTTCGGAGACTTTAGTCAAGACCAAGAAAATGAAGGTAGTCTCTTAGATATAAGAGTTATCGATGAAGATGAACAATTGACAGGAGTTTATCTTGATCTACCATTTTTCAATAACACCAACGACACTGACGGTGATGGCGTCATAGATATTTATGATTCTGATCCATCAAACCAGGAAAGTGATTCTGATAATGATGGTCTCACTGACATAACAGAATTAAGGGCTGGCTTAAATCCTTTAAGTAGTGATTCTGATAATGATGGAATTATTGATCCTAATGATGATGACAATTCTTCGTACAATAATGAAAGTCAAGTATACGAAATTGACTCGGTATTTGGTAATAGAAATGCTAGTTTTGATTTAAAAGTTTATCAGCTTACATACTTTTTGAGCACGTTAGACCCTAATAATAATTTCGAATCAACAAAGGAATATTTTTCAAATGATAATTTTTATGAAAAAGGATTTTATGGTGAAGTTCTCCATAAAGATACAGTAACTTTAAACTTTGATGAAATACCTGTTTTATATACCGAAGATGACCCTACGACAGATCCTGATGAGTTAACACAAGTAAGTTATTTTGAAACACCAAGAATTAGAGTTCCTTTAGATATTTTATTTTTTCAGCGCTATATAATTAATCGGGAAGGTTCAGATAAACTCTCAAATCAAGCAAATTTTAATAACTATTTTAACGGAATAATTGTTAAAGCAGAAAATTTTTCAGATAATCTATTTATGTCTCTTGATGTTTCTAATGCTAAAGTAGTTCTCGAGTATGATTATAACTTCTACAATACTAAGGGAACAGATGAAATATCTGATGATATAATCGAGAGAAAGAAAAAGGTAAGTTCTATTCCTCTAGGTGGTGTAACATATAATCTATATGAGCATATTGGTTTTAATCAAAAAATCAGTGATGAAGTTGAGGCTTCTAATGATAATATTCAATCTGAGAAAATTTATTTAAATGGAACAAAATTTGTTTCCAAATTAAAACTATTTTCAGATGACAATTCTACATCTTCAGAACTAAGGGATTTTAAATCAAAAGATGTTTTGATAAATGAGGCAAATATTGTATTACATTTGGATGACGACATACATAAATCAAATTATGAATTCTTACCAAAAAGGCTTTATGTTTACTCATATACGGATGGTGTGCCTATAGAAGATTACAACAAAGATTTTTCAATTAATTTTAGCCCTACAGCTGTAAATGCCAATAAATTTCTTTATGGTGGAATTTTACAATATGATTCAAATAATTTACCAACTAGCTACAAATTTAATGTAACAAATCATATTTCAAATATTGTTAGATACGATTCATTAAATATAGATTTGGGTTTAACTACTACTTCGAATATTGAAGACATATCTCTTAAAAATGGATATTTTGCTAATCAGGATAGACTTTACTTACCCTCGCCATCAATAACATTACCGTTTCCTGTTGCTCTATTTGGATCGAATCCTACTCATGCCGATACTTCAAAGAAGCTACAATTAGAGGTTATATATACAGAGTATTAGAAATACTTATAGTAATAATATTTTATATATATAAAGGCTATATAATATAATAAAAAAAGAATATTAATTAGAAAAATAATATGAATGATAATAAATTATAAGAAAAACTTATTAATAATTTGTATCAATAAGATAAAACTATTATCTTGCTTTAAGTTTCTCTATTAAAGCTGGCACAATTTCAAATGCATCTCCAATAACTCCATAATCTGCTGCTTTAAAAAAAGGTGCTTCAGGATCATTATTAATGACAACTTTTACTTTTGAAGAGTTTATTCCTGCAAGATGTTGAATTGCTCCAGATATACCAATTGCTATGTATAAGTTTGATGATACTGGTTTACCAGTTTGTCCAACATGTTCACTGTGAGGTCTCCAGCCCATATCTGATACTGGTTTAGAACAAGCTGTTGCAGCTCCTAGTGTATCAGCAAGCGATTCAATCATTGTCCAGTTTTCAGGACCTTTAAGCCCTCTACCAGCTGAAACTACAATATCTGCATCTGCTATTGTGACAGATCCAGTTTCTTTTTCAATATTTAATATTTTCTGGTTTGAATCAATACACTTGATATTTATAGTTTCAATTTTAGGATTATTGGGATTCTCAACTATCCCAAAAGAATTTGAAGTAATACTAATAATTTTAGTTTCTGATTTCAATTCAGTTAAAGAGAAAGCTTTATTAGTAAAGCAAGTTCTTTTTAAAGTAAATGGTTTATTACTTTCAGGTAAATCAACAACATTTGAAATAAATGATGAATCAGTTATACCAGATAAGTAAGCGCCAAGATATTTAGAATTAGGTGATGAGGATAAGATAACAATCTTTGAATTTTCACTTTTCATGACTTCAATTAAAGCGTGGGCATATTTTTTTGAGGAAAAATCACTTAAATCAGGACTATTAATATTAATGACTTTATCAGCACCATAAGGATTTAAACTCTCCGTATCACTACAGTTAATAACTACACCGCAAACTGCTTCTCCTATATTATCTGCAAGAGCTTTACCATAACAAAGAGCCTCATAAGATGATTTTTTAAACTTATAATTTTCAGATTCTATATATACTAGTACTGCCATTTATTATAATACTTTTGCTTCGTTCTCTAATAGATCAATTAATTTATCAAGCTCATCCGCCTTTACAAGTTTTACTTCACTTTTAGCGGTAGGTTTACTAAACTTTTTATCATGAGTCTTGGGATTGATGCCTTGAGCTGGAATTACGTCTAAGGTTTTTTGTCTAGCCATCATTATTCCCCTCATATTAGGGATAATAAGATCACTTTCTTCAACTAATCCTTTTTGAGATCCAATAACAAGAGGAAGCTCACATTCACTTATCTCAGTACCTCCAGATATTTCTCGAGAGAAGGTTGCTTTTGATCCTTCAATTTCTAAGCTCACACAATTTGTAACAAAGTTGAAGTCAAGTAGTCCAGCTAAAAGTCCTGGAACTAATCCACCATTGTAATCAATTGATTCTCTTCCACAAATAATTAAATCATAGCTAGTTTCCTTACAATGTGCTTCAATTTCTTTAGCAACAGAATAAGCATCATGTGCCGGACAATCAATTCTAATTGCTTTGTCTGCTCCAATTGCAAGACATTTTCTGAGAGTTGCTTCTACTGATGAATCACCAACAGTTAATGCTGTAACATTTGCTTGGTTAGAATCTTTCAACCAAACAGCCTTGGTCAATCCAAACTCATCATTTGGGTTAATTACAAATTGAACACCATTAGCATCAAAATTTGAATCATTTTCAATAAAATTAATTTTGGATGTAGTGTCAGGCACGTTGCTAATACAAACTAAAATATTCATTTTTTATATTTAATACTTTCTATAATTCCTGAGACCTTCTGTAAACTCACCATCTGAAATTTTAAAAAGCTTTATAATTCCATCGTTATTGTTTATGTTAGATGATATTTTTCTTTTGTGAAGTTTTTCGTAAATATCTACACTCACTTTTTTTCTGTTTTCTAGGTTTTCAAATAATTTGATTGGTTTAGTTTTTCTAATCCAATCTTTTTCAATAGTACCTTCAAAAATTTTAGCTTTTGATCCACTGCCGTAACTAATAAACCCTATTTTCTTATTTTCAAATTTTTTATTTTTCTCATAAGCCTCAACTAAAGAGCTTATTAAAGACATAAAAATTGAGGCAGTATACATATTACCAATTTCGGATGAGGCTTTCTCACCTGGAGAAATTTTATCTTTAATAAAAGACTTATAAATATCAGATTTCGAAACTTTTTTTATCCAATCTTTATCTTCAGGTGAATCTGGGTTACCAATTTCTGAGTATATTTTATCTAATTGATTATTTTCCTTCATCCAGTCCATCCATTTGTTTACAATCATTCTCCTTCCATGATATGCATAAGGAAGGTGGAAAATAATATTTTCCCAATCACTTAAAATATCTCTCTGATTTTGTTCATTAAAGTTTTCAATAGCCTCATACACTCTTTCTTTATAGCTTTCATTTGAAAATTGTCCTTCAAATATTGGTTCTTCTTTGTAGACCTCAACAAGATCATTTGAGTCAGACCAGAATTTTGAATCAGATATATTTAAGAGATTTTCAGCTTCATTTACAGACACCTCTTTTCCAAAAAGTTTGGCAGCTTCGATTAATATATTAGATTTTTTAAAAATTCTTCTTGGCTTGAAAAAATCTCCAATCCCTTTTGTTGAGACTCCCCATGCTCCATTAAAAGATATAATTGATGGATCTTCACAAATTAACATTGAAACAGATCCTGCACCTTGGGTGTATTCACCAGATGAATTTAGTTCATATTTAGCAATATCAGATGCAATTACAATTGCTTGTCTATTTTTACCATTTCTTACCCAATCACAACAATTTTGTAATGCATCAACAGCACCTGCACAAGCAAAAGTAAGATCTACGATATCACAATTCTTAAAACATCTTTCACCATACTCATTAGCAAAAATATCTTCAAGAATTTCAACTACATATGAAGATGTAGGTTTAGAAGCATCAATACCACTTTCTGTACCGAGGTAAACCCTTCCAATTTTTTTAGGATTAATATTATTTTCCTTTATTAGTCTATATAATGAGTTTGCTGCAATTGAAGCAGAGTCTTCATCGAAATCAGGGGTAGCCATTTTTTTAAGACCTAATCCTTTAACTAGCTTTTCTGAAGGAATGTCACGAGCAAAAGCCAATTCTTCAATATCTACATAAAGAGATGGGACATAATAAGAAAGTGAATCAATACCAACTTTTTTCATTGCAATTGCTTAGATTCAAATATAGTTACATAAAAGTTTATCCAAAAAAAAAGAGCAACCAAAGTTGCTCTTTTTATGATAATATTATGAATAATTAGAAGTTGAAAGTAAGTTTTCCTAAAACTCTTCTTCTAATTGTAGGTAGGTTTGGATATGTTTCATATGGTGTATCTGTGAGGTTAGTTGCAGAAACATCAAATCTAAGGTTTGGACTAAACCTGTAACCCACACTAGCATCAATTAAATTCTTAGCCTCTACCATTCCATTCCAGAAACCTTGAACTGATCTAAATTTGTCATCATGTTGGAATGAAATTGCAAAGTTAATGCCTGTTAATGGAGTATAATCGACTCCCATTCTATATTTCCATTTAGGAACATTTAAGTAGGAAGTGTTTAGAAGTCCATCATCATTGTCTTCTCCTGGAATCCACTCATTTTGGCTTAACCATGAAGCATTAGCCCATAATCTTACATCAGGATTAGCGAAGTAATCCATCGAAAAGTCAGCACCAAAGTGAGATCTCTTAGCATCACCATTAGTAATATAACCTGTTGTTATGTGAGTAATACCGTCCCCTTGAGGAACCATGTCAGATTCTACTGCACCAATTGCACTAAATAAAGGACCTAATTGTCCTACAAAACCTTGACCTCCTGCTTGAAATGCTCCATTAATACCACCTAGAGTTTGAGCTATTCCACCTGCAATAGCTGTTTGTAGAGCAGGGACACCTTGTGCGGCAAGTGCACCTGAAGCAACTACACTATATGGAAGTCCTAATTGAGCAGCAAGACCTTGATAAGTCTGAGTTGTAACGGCAGTTAAAGCTCCTGTGACATATGCAGTTGCATCAGCAGCAACAGCAGCTCCTAAATCTCCTGGAATATCAGAACCTACTAACGCATAAGTATCACCTACAGCATTGAAGTTTGTAAAACCAATTGTTTCATAAGAGTATACATCTGCACTTAATTTAAGTTTACCTATTACACTTGTTACTCCAAACTCAATGTTCTCAACAGAGGTAAAAGCAGCTTTATTAGTATCTCTATTTCCTGTTGTCCTAGTAGGTTCAAAAGCGTCATATGGACTTAAAATCCCTGAACCACCAGATGGACCACCATACTGTGCAATCCATGGTGATAAAAGTGGTTGAAGTGTTGGCGCTTGAGCAAATAAACCAGCCCACGATGCAGATGCAACAGATCCATAAGGAATAGCAAGCGGAAGCCCACTTCCAGCAGCACTCACAGGTATATCAACTGGAAGTCCAGCAAGATCAATTACTTGAGTTGAAGGATCGCCAAATCTTTGAGCGTTTGCTTGTCCCGTAAGCCAGGCATCTAGAATCCCAGGCGCTTGAACAGCGACAGGAAAGTCAATATATTGTTGTAGAGCTGTTGGACCAGATAATGCTTTGTTGTATGCAAACCTCCAAGTTGTATTTTCAGATGGTTTATAAACTAGAGCAACTCTAGGAGCAAATTCACCAGTACTTATAATGTTAATATGGTCATATCTTCCAGCTAAAACTAAATCAACTTTTTCTGACATCTTAAGTAAACCTTGCCCATAGAAACCATTAATAGTATACTTATCGTTGTCATCATTTCTTCCATAAAGTGTATATTCAGAATCAGAAGCTGTATCTCTATAATCCCAACCTGCAGTCCACTCTGAATCAAATAAAAAAGGTAAATCAAAGTTATATTGAAGCTGAGCTTCAACAGATGTTCTCTTTGCTACTTGCCTATAACCTGATCCATAAAGAAATGTAGGGTTATCCTCTTGACCTCCATCATTGTGATCAACAAATGCTTGTGCATACCAATTACCAATAGTTGCCTGAGCTTGACCCCAATATGTAGTACCATCTGTATAACCAATTCCTAAGTCTTGCCAAAATAAACCACTACCACTATTAAGTCCTGCGCTCACTGTATAATTTGAATCATCGCTTGGTCTCCACTCTAAGGTAGTATTTGCAGTTAAATTGCTGTATTCATCTATGATTGCATTTTCATTATTACTGAAGTCCAAAAGAATAGGTCCACCAGGCGATAATCCTGGGTCTACGTATTTATTAGTAATTATAGGTTGACGGATTATTCTATTTATTGTTATTCCAGCTGCTGTAAGTTCTGACTCATCTTCATAAGTAAAATCTGTACCCGAGCTTAAAGTAGCATTAATTTTCCAACCAAAAGTTTTGTCATTATTTGCTCTAGCAATTCTAAATTCTGAACCAAATGTGTCCATCTCACCACCCCAAACTGATACAGAGTTACCTTGATAATCTATTGGACTCTTAGTTCTAAAGTGAATAACACCTGAGGTAACGCCAGGCCCATAAAGAACACCTGCAGCTCCTCTTACTACTTCAACTGTAGCAAGATCTAAATTTGAAAGACCTTGTTGGAAACTAAAATAGGTTCCAGCAGCAGGAGTTGTAAGAAACCTGTTGTCTTGCATTATAAATGTTGAGGTACCAAATGTTCCTGATCCCGCTCTCATTTCGAAATTCAAGGAATTTGCACTTTGTTGTTGGATTTGAACTCCAGGTACATTAGTAAGAATTCTTGCAGGATCGGCAACGGCAGAAGAATTTTCAATTTCTCTAGTTGAAATTACACTAACAGATGCTGGAGCTTCAAGTGCTTTTTGAGCACGTCTTGAAGCAGAAATAACTATTTCCTCAAGGTTTTGTCCTGCGGAAAGCATTACATTAATATCTTGATTAGCAGAGGTAACTAAAACTCTTTCAGCAGAGTAACCAACATAACTAATCACTATTGTTAAGGGAAATTCTTGACTAGTATTAAAGGAAAAATTTCCATCAAAGTCAGTTACAGTCCCAACATTAGTTCCATCTATGATTACATTTACTCCAGGAATAGCACTCATACTGTCTGAGTCACTTACAGATCCAGAAATTTGAGTTTGAGAGTAAACACCACCAAATAGAAGTACAGCCATAAAGGCTAAATAATACTTATTTAAAATATTTTTCATATCAATTAGGTTTTGTTATACAAAAGTTTAATTTTTAGCATAACTAGTTTATTTGTTTAAGACAAGTACAGGTCATGGAAGTCTATGGTTTTTAATAAGTTCCACTACTATAGATTATCTGATTTAACGTTGAAGTTAATATAATTTTTTGCATCTCACAAATAGAATACTTCAGATGCCTTATTTTTTAGAAACAAAGACACAAGCTTAAAAGCTTTCTTCAAAGATAATCTCCTTATCTGCTTCGTGCCATTTTAAGTAATTTTTAGAGTATATATCTTCTATTTCCCCTCTTTTTAATTTTTGAGTTGGACCAATTATTCCATTCTCTTGAGTCCATTCGTCTTTTACTACAATAAAAGTTGATACTTTTTGGTAATTCATTAGTTCTTTATTCATACTAATTAGTTTATTTGATAGAAGATTAGACAACTTATCTTTAGATATGGATTTTCCAATGTCTGATAATTGAATCAAACATAATGGTTGAGCAATTCCTCTTCCCACTATACAGGATTCCTCAATTTCATTTATGTCTCCAATCATTTCCTCAAGGACAACAGGCTCTATAAATTTTCCTTTTGAAGTTTTAAAACTATCGGTTACTCTTCCAGTTATGTATAAATAATTATCATTGTCAAGATAACCTTTGTCTCCAGTATGTAACCATCCATCTTTTAAGGCCCTATCCGACATCTCTTTGTTTTTGTAATATCCAGACATTATTACAGGACCCTTTGTTAGAATTTCTCCTGTCTCATCATCAATTTTCAGCTCTATACCTTTATGAGTAATACCCACAGATCCTGTTTTTTCAATATTTTTACCATCCACAGCAGTACATATTACACAGTTTTCAGTCATTCCATAACCATTAGTAATATAAATTCCAATACTTCTAAACCATTCAATAAGGGATACTTGAATTGGAGCAGCTCCAGACACAGTCTGCCTGATTTTTCCAAATCCTAAACCTTTTCTAATTAATTTTTTTAATAATGATGATATTATAGGTATGCTTAATAAAGTATTTAATCTTTTTTGAGGAAATTTAGATAAAACACCGAGTTGAAGCTTCGTCCAAACTCTTGGAGCAGCTGCAAAAACATGAGGTTGAATTTCCTTTAAATTTTTACCAAATGTGTCAATTGATTCAACAAATGATATTGTACCTCCATAAGTAAAACATACCCATTCAACTACAACCCTCTCAAATATATGATTTAGAGGTAGATATGAAATAAAATTATTATTACCATCATGTCTAATACCAAGAGGATTGTCAGGTTCTGATAGTACACTTTTTATGCCATCAATTGACATATATTTTAGCATAACCCCTTTTGAGTTTCCCGTTGTGCCGGAAGTAAATATTATTGTCCATAATTCAGATAAACTTGGTTTGTGAGGATTTTGAATTGGGTCATGACTATTAATAAATTTTTCCCACTCAAAACCTACTGTAACATTTGAACAACCATCATATTGTGGGTACTTAATTATTGGTAATTTTTTAGGTATACTATCTTTGATTTTATCCCATGTTTCAATTTTACCTATAAATAGAGCATCTACATCACCGTAATCTAACAAATGTGCAAGTTCCTCTCCATTTAATGAAGGAAAAAATGGAACAGATATGTAACCTGCCATTACAATTGCAAGATCAGATATTACCCACTCTCTACAATTTTTTGAGTATATTCCAATGTGTGCATTTTCCCTTAATTTAAGAGATTTTAATCCAGTAGCAAGCTTTCTTGCCATTACCCCAACTTCACCCCATGTGTATTCCTCCCATTTATCTCCAAAAGGCTGTCTCAATAGTGGTTTGTCTTTATTCTTTTTCTCCCACTCATAGAATTTAAATTCATATTGTTCTTTATTATCTATCATAATTGTCTGGTTTTTGTTAGTTTGATTTTTTAAATATATGAGAATATTTTCATCTAAGAAAAATATATAAAGTATCATTATAATACCAGAAAATAGATTAATACATTTATTTATAGATTTACATATAAACTAGGAATCTTATAAAACGTAAAATAATGGAAAAACCTTACTCAACTGAAATAAATAATCTTGAGGACTTAAAAAAATATCTTGGTAAAGATCTTGGTATTTCAAATTGGTTTGAAATGTCTCAAGATAAGGTTAACTTATTTGCCGATCTAACACATGATGACCAGTGGATTCATATAGATTCAGAAAAAGCTGTGAAGTATTCTCCATATAAAAAAACCATTGCTCATGGTTTTCTTGTATTATCCTTCGCAACTAAAATAGTTTCTCAGACTGTTAAAATAAACAATATTGCTTTGGCTGTAAACTATGGACTTAATAAAGTTAGGTTTCCTAATGCAACTCCAGCAAACTCAAAATTTCGTGGTAAAGTCTCGTTAATTAATCTTGAAGATTTAGAGGGGGGATTAAAATTTACTCTAAAAATTATAATTGAAGTTGATGGTGAAATAAAACCTGTTTGTGTAGCAGAAACAATTTTTTTGGTTTATAAAGCTTAAGTTAAATTGTATATTTTCTACTTTTCTTTTTCCAAAATATATCTTAATAAATTATCAAAATTGAACGCCTATTAACTTTTAAATTTTAATCCAAGAACATATATTTGCAGTTTAATTTTATAAATAAATATAATGTCAAAAAATACAGGTAAAGTTTCAAAAGTAATTGGAGCGGTTGTTGATGTTGAATTTTCATTAAAGGATAGTTCATTGCCAGAGATATATGATTCTTTAGAAATCCAAAAACAGGATGGCTCAGTATTAGTTCTCGAAGTTCAATCTCATATTGGAGAAAATGCTGTTAGAACTATATCAATGGACTCAACAGATGGTGTTAGTAGAGGAACTGAAGTTGTATCTACTGGAAATCCAATTCAGATGCCAATTGGAAAAAATGTATACGGAAGATTATTCAATGTTGTAGGTGATCCAATTGATGGACTGGAGGTATTACCAAAAATAAAGAGTGACGGTATGTCAATTCATAGAGAGGCTCCAGCATTTGATCAATTGTCGACTTCAACTGAAGTTTTATTTACAGGTATAAAAGTGATTGATCTAATTGAGCCTTATGCTAAAGGTGGAAAGATTGGCTTATTTGGTGGAGCTGGTGTAGGTAAAACAGTATTAATTCAGGAATTAATTAATAATATCGCAAAGGGTCATGGTGGTCTCTCAGTTTTTGCTGGAGTAGGTGAAAGAACCAGAGAAGGAAATGATCTTTTAAGAGAGATGATCGAATCAGGGATTATAAATTATGGTGAAGAATTTAAAAAGTCAATGGAAGCTGGTAATTGGGATTTAAGTAAAGTTGATAAAAAAGCATTACTAGAGTCTAAAGCTACTTTTGTATTTGGTCAAATGAATGAGCCACCAGGTGCTAGAGCTAGAGTAGCTCTATCTGGCTTAACAGTAGCAGAGTACTTTAGAGATGGAGGAGGTGATGGTCAAGGAAAGGATGTATTATTCTTCGTTGATAATATTTTTAGATTTACTCAGGCTGGTTCTGAGGTGTCTGCATTACTTGGTAGGATGCCTTCTGCTGTTGGATATCAACCCACCTTAGCAACAGAGATGGGGACTATGCAGGAAAGAATTACATCAACAAAAAACGGATCTATAACTTCAGTTCAAGCTGTATATGTTCCTGCAGATGATTTAACAGATCCAGCACCCGCAACTACATTTGCGCATCTTGATGCTACAACCGTTTTATCAAGAAAAATTGCTGAGCTTGGAATTTATCCTGCTGTTGATCCACTTGATTCTACATCAAGAATATTAACACCAGAAATTTTAGGAGATGATCATTACAATTGTGCTCAGAGAGTTAAAGAGTTACTCCAGAGATATAAAGAGCTTCAAGATATTATTGCAATTCTAGGTATGGAGGAGCTTTCTGAGGAAGATAAATTAGCAGTTGCTAGAGCAAGAAGAGTTCAAAGGTTTTTATCTCAACCATTCCATGTTGCTGAGCAATTTACAGGAATTCCAGGAGCTCTTGTTGATATTAAGGATACTATTAAAGGGTTTAATATGATTATGGACGGTGAGCTTGATCATATTCCTGAAGCTGCATTTAACTTGAAAGGTACAATTGAAGAAGCTATAGAAGCTGGAGAGAAAATGTTAGCCGAAACTAAATAGTAATGTATCTAGAAATAATCTCACCAGAAAAAACATTATTTAAAGGACAGGTTGAGTCTGTTCTTTTTCCAGGGACATATGGTGACTTCCAGGTTCTTAATAATCATGCACCAATTGTATCTACACTCAAAAAAGGTAAGGTTAAAATTTTAGGCAACATTTCTATTGATAAGGATGTCATAGATAAATTTGAATATAATGAGAATGTGACAACACTTGATATTGAGTCTGGTACTGTAGAAATGAATAACAATCAAGTTACTTTATTAGTCGATTAAGGCATTTAATTATTAAATCCATTTCCCATCCTTTCTGAATTAGGCTTCTAATTATCTTATTTTTAACTTCATCTGAAGTATCATCTTGTTGTATTTGCTTCTCACAAATTTTATATAACTTATTTTCATAGTCTTCCTCAGTAATTTGTTTTAATGCATTGTTAATATTCCACTCGGAAATATTTTTCGACTTTAACTTCATTTTAATTTTATTGCGCCCCCAGCTGTTATAGTTATATTTACCTCTAACAAATGCTTCAGAGTATCTTGTTTCTGATAAAAAATTTTCATCAATTAAATAACAGATATACTCATCTAATTGATTACCAAATATTCCAAGTTTATTAAGTTTATTCTTAACATCAAAGTGACATCTTTCTTGATATGCACAATAATGTTCTATTTTATTTTTTACTGAAGACTCCATGGTTTAATATAAAAAAAACCGCTTAGAATTTCTAAACGGTTTTTAGTAATTTTTATTTCAAAATTTTAGATCTATTGTTTGTTAAATTATATTGAAGATACAAGTATGAGTCTCTTGGAATAACTTTAATTATTCGTTTGTACTGAAAGCTCCACTTATTTTTTAATGAAAATAGACCCTTATCTATATACGCTGCTACAAATGGATGAACATGTATGTATATTGCTCCGCTTTTGTAACGCGAATTCTTAACAATCCTGTTAAGTTCTGTGTTAATTTTGTCAACAAGTAAAATAGGTGCTTCCACTTCTAATTCTTTATTTGGATTAGCCTCTTTTGTTTTAATATTCATTTCAGGCCTTATCCTTTGCCTTGTAATCTGAATCAATCCAAATTTACTTGGTGGAAGAATCTTGTGCTTTGTTCTGTCTTTTGCCATTTCTGCACAAAAGTGATCAAATAACTTTTTTCTGTTTTCTCTTTTAGTTAAATCTATAAAATCTACAACTATAATTCCTCCCATATCCCTGAGTCTTAATTGTCTCGCAATTTCAGCAGATGCAATTAGATTAACTTCCATGGCAGTCTCTTCTTGTGTTTTTGATTTATTAGATCTGTTTCCACTATTTACATCAATAACGTGAAGAGCTTCTGTGTGTTCTATAATTAGATATGCTCCTTTTTGCATAGAGACTGTTCTTCCAAATGAAGATTTTATTTGCCTCTCGATTCCATATTTTTCAAAAATTGGAGTTACCCCTTTATATAGTTTAACGATTGATGATTTTCCTGGAGCAATTAGCTTAATATATTCTTTAATCTCGCTATGTAAATTGATATCATCAAGATAAATGTTTGAGAACGAATCATCAAATACATCTCTTAGTTTTGATGTTGTTCTATTTATCTCTCCCAAGATTTTTGTTGGATATGAATTAGACTTACTGAAATTTATACATAGTCTTTTCCATCTCAAAATTAAATCTTTAAGATCTCCCTCTAGCTCGCTTACGGATTTATTTTTTGCTACTGTTCGAATTATTATTCCAAAACCTTTTGGTTTAATATTCTTAACTAAGGTCTTTAGCCTTTTCTTTTCATCCTGACTTTTAATTTTTTGTGAAATTGAGATTCTTTCGGAAAAGGGAATCAAAACCATATACCTACCTGCTAATGAAATTTCAGAGCTTAATCTTGGCCCCTTAGTAGATATAGGCTCTTTTATTATTTGTACTAAAGTTGTTTGTTGTACTTTTAAACAATCTTTAATTTGACCATTTTTTGGTATATCCTTCTCAAAATCAAATTTGCTAAATGAAAAAGATTTTACCTTTTTCGAGTCAATTTGATCTACAAATTTTGATAATGACAAAAGTTTTGGTCCTAAGTCATGATAGTGAAGAAATCCATCCTTTTCATGTCCTACATTTACAAATGCAGCATTCAATCCAGGTATGGTTTTCCTTATTTTAGTAACAAAAATATCACCTACAGAAAATTTGTTTTTACCTACTTCTTTGTCTAGCTCAATAAGTCTTCCTTCATTAAGCATTGCAAAATCAACAGCATTTGAATTTGATCTTATAATCAATTCTTTTTTCACTGTTATAAGTATTATTTCTACTCATTGGTAGAAAGGTTAAACATTTTTCAATAATTATATAACTTTCGTTATAACATATTTCAAAGAACTTGGGATGTTTAAAGTGTAGTCCCTAACACTATTTCTTTTTGTGACGGTTAGCTCTTGCCCTTTTTTTTCTTTTGTGAGTAGCAACCTTATGTCTTTTTCTTTTTTTACCGCTAGGCATAAATATCCTATTTAAAATTAGCTAACTGGAACATGCTGTTTCACAGATTTGACAAAATTTTTAGAAGGTTTAAATGCTGGTATATTATGAGCTGGAATAATAACAGCAGTGTTTTGTGAAATATTTCTACCTGTTTTTTCAGCTCTAGTCTTGATAATAAAACTTCCAAAACCTCTTAGATAAACATTATTATTATCTTGAAGAGAGCTTTTAATTTCATCCATAAATTTTTCAGCGATCATTTGAACATCGGTTTTATCCATTCCTGTTTGATCCGATATATTTTTTACAATATCTGCCTTTGTCATTTTTTCTGTTATATTGATTAAACAATTAGCTTTTAAGGCTAGCAAATATATAAATTTATATTTTAAATTAGTGATTAAGTAATATATTATTAGTTAGATTTAAATTGTAAGATGCCTTTGGAAAACCAATTACTGAAATGGTATTCAATCAATAAAAGAGATTTGCCTTGGAGAAAAAATAATGATCCTTACAGTGTTTGGATTTCAGAAATAATTCTTCAGCAAACAAGAGTTTCTAGTGGAATCCAGTATTATAAAAACTTTATGGAGAGGTTTCCAAATATTGAAAAACTTTCAACATCTGAGGAAAGCCATGTCCTTAAGGCTTGGCAAGGCTTAGGTTATTATAATAGAGCTATAAATCTTCACAAAACTTCGAAAGAAATCATTAATAATCTTAATGGTAAATTTCCATCAACATATAGAGATTTAATTAAGTTAAAGGGAGTTGGTGATTATACTGCTAGCGCTATATCCTCTATTTGTTTTAATGAATTTAATCCGGTTGTTGATGGAAATGTAATGAGATTTTTAACAAGATATAATGGAATAAAGGAGCCAATTGGTTCTAAAAAAACTCAAAATAAAGTAAAAGAGATTGGAAAAATATTAATTAACAAGACAAATAGTCCAGGAGACTTTAATCAAGCTATGATGGAATTCGGTGCATTAATATGCACTCCTTTTCCTGATTGTGATTCATGCATTTTCAATTCAAAATGTAAAGCATACAGAAAAAATATTGTAGGAAAGCTTCCATTTAAATTAAAAAAGAAAAAAGCAAGGAAAAGGTTCTTTAACTATATAGTTTTAGTTGACCCAAAAAATAAAACTATTATTGAAAAACGTATTAAAAAAGATATTTGGTTTAAACTTGATCAGTTTCCATTAATCGAAACTAATTATAAAGTTGATAATATCAAGAAAATATCTAGCTTCAAAAAATTTATTAATTCTCAAAATACTTTAATTAAAACCAATGCATTTTCGAAATATAATACTAAACATGTTTTATCACATCAAGTTTTATATATTTCATTTTATATCTTTAAAACAGAAAAAGATATTCCTCTAGGTATTGATTTATCTGGATTAAGCAAATATAACTTCCCTGTTCCTATAAATAATTTTATTAATAAGAAATTATTCTAGGTACTCTATTTTTGTATATTAGCAGTATATAAGTATATATGAGCGGATCTCTCAATAAGGTTATGTTAATTGGACATTTAGGTGATGACGTTAAAATTAAGCACTTTGATAATGGAGGATGTATTGCAAGATTTCCCTTAGCTACTAATGAAACATATACTAACAAGTCAACTAACGAAAAAGTAACAAATACGGATTGGCATAATGTTGTACTTAGAAATAAAGCAGCAGAAATCTGTGAAAAATATTTATCGAAAGGAGACAAGGTATATTTAGAGGGGAAACTTAGAACAAGAAAATGGCAAGGAGATGACGGTGCTGATAGGTATACCACTGAGGTAAATGTTGATGAATTTACATTTCTGTCAACAAAAAAAGAGCCCTCTGTCAATGTTGAATCTAATCCACCAGCATCTACAAATAATCAGGCAAGTGATCAGACTGAAGATGATTTACCATTCTAGAATAATTTCTGAACTCACACTTATAAATTAAATACTAGAATTCGGTGATAGTTAAATTTTCTTTAATCATAATCTTTCTATTCTTATCAGCCCTTACATCTGGCTCTGAGGTAGCTTTTTTTTCGCTAGATAAATCAAACATACCTAATGAAAAGGGTGATAATTTGATATCTAAAATACTTTCACTTTTAGAAAAGCCTAAAAGGTTACTTGCTACTATTTTAATATCAAATAACTTTATAAATATTGCTATTGTAATAATGTTTGCTTCCATCGACAATCCATATTTAAGCTCACTGAACCCTATACTTGAAACTATCATTGAGGTAGGTTTGATAGGTATGTTAATTTTATTTATTGGAGATATTTTACCTAAAATTTATGCTAATAGAAATCCTTTGGTTTTTTCAAAAATCATGGTGAATCCCATTTACTTCCTTGATAGATATGTACTGTTTCTTTTTAACACACCAATGAGTAAATCTATGAGTTATTTAGAATCAAATTTAATCAAGGATTCTAGACAACTTTCTGTAGATAAACTCTCCAAGGCTTTTGAACTTACTGATTCAAATGAAACTAGTAAAGAGGAGAAAAAAATTCTTAAGGGTATTGTAAATTTTGGGAATGTTGAAACCAGGCAAATAATGTGTCCAAGAGTTGATGTTTTTGCTCTTGAGGCAAATAGAAAATTTTCAGAAATAGTTGAAAATTTAATTGACAAGGGATTTTCAAGAGTTCCAGTGTATAATGATAATCTCGATAAGATTGAAGGCGTACTATATGTTAAAGATCTTTTACCACATCTTGAGAAAGATGATTTCAATTGGAAAAGTTTACTTAGAAAGCCATTATTTATTCCTGAAAATAAAAAGCTTGATGATTTACTAACTGAATTTAAAACAAAAAAAATACACATTGGAATTGTCGTTGATGAATATGGTGGAACATCTGGGATAATTACTTTAGAAGACGTTATTGAGGAAATTTTTGGAGAAATTAGTGGTGAGTTTGATGAGGAAGATAATTTATTTTCTAAGTTAGACGATTTTACCTATATTTTTGACTCAAAAATTAATTTACAAGATTTTTATAGAGCTATAAACCTAAAAGATTCAGCTTCATTTGATGATATCTCTACAGAAATTGAAACTTTGGGTGGATTTTTAATTGAAAAAGTTAAAAAAATTCCAAAAGTAGGACAGGTTATCAATCATGAATCTTTAAAGTTTGTAATTGAAATAGTTGATAAGAAAAGAATTAAGCAAGTAAAACTAATTATGCCAAAAAACAAATAGTCAGTGAACTTAAATCTCAGAAAATGGGGAACTTTAATTATTCTATCTGTAATATGGGGGAGTTCGTATATCCTAATAAAAAAAGGACTAACTGGTCTTACACCAGTTCAATTGGGATCAGTTAGAGTAATTATAACAACTCTGTTAATAGCTCCTATTGGCTTTAATAAAATCAAACATATACCAAAAAGAAAAATGAAGTGGGTTGCACTGTCTGCATTTGTAGGTTCATTTTTTCCTGCATATTTATTTGCATTCGCTGAAACTGAGATATCAAGTTCTGTTACTGCAGTAATGGTTTCACTTACTCCACTTTTCACACTATTAATCAGTGTGATAATTTTTGGAGAGGAATTATTGAAAAAGCAAGTTATAGGAGTAATAATTGGATTCCTTGGTATTGTGGTATTAATCAACAATGAACTCTTATCGTCATCTTTCAATATATTATATGTTATGTTTATTGTCCTTGCTGCTTTCTGTTATGCTGTTAATGCAAATGTTTTGAAATATAAACTTCCAAATATTCCAGCATTAGGTATAGTGTTTATGAGTTTCTTATTTTTAATAGTTCCAGCTTCTGTTGTCCTTTTATTCACTAATTTCCCATTTTCTACTTTTACATCAAATTCACTGATAATAGAATCTATTGTCTATATAGTTATACTTGCACTTTTTGGAACAGCAATTGCAAAAGTTCTTTATATAAAATTACTAGCTATTTCATCTCCTGTTTTTTCTGTATCAACAACATATTTAATGCCTGTTGTAGCTATTTTCTGGGGGTTATTAGATGGAGAAGATTTCAAATTAACACAGTTTATTGGGACAAGTATAATTTTAATAGGAGTTTATTTAGTGACAAAAAAAAAGGCATCTATTAAAGGTGCCTCTAATCAGAAAATTTAGTATTAATTAAAGTCTGCATCTGATGTTTCCTCATCAAGTTTAATTTTATTAAAATTTATGGTAATTCCTTCGGGTATTGGAAGAGCAGGAGTAACTTGATTTATTTCACTTGGGATTAAAACTCCGTCAACCTCTTGATACTCATTTATAGTTGTTTCTACAATTATCTGATTTCCGTCAACCTCTGTTGTCTTAATTTCTTTTATTTTAAGACCTGAATCTATTGAATAGTAATCAGTTTTACTATTGGTTACTTTAATTTCATAAACCTTTTCATCGTTCACAACAGATGTTCCTAATAGTTCAATTGTTGAAAAATCATAATTTAATTCTGAGAATAGAGCTGAATCAATAATAGCACTTTCAAGTTCCGAATCAGTTAACGGAATTCTTTGACCATTAACCTCATTGTATCCTTGATACTTATTAAATACACTTTTTTGAACTATCATACCTCCAGCAGTAACTGTTGATAGAGATTGATTTTGATTATTTTTTAGAGAATAGAATTCTAAAACAAAACTTTGTCCTTGAACATTTAAATTGGCATTTCCAGTAACTTCAATAGACTGAACCTCTTCTAATCTATCTCTTCCTCCAATTGAATTTATATAATTAACTACTACACTTTCTGCACTCACATTAGCAGAAACAGAATAATTGGGTTTACCAGTTTCGTTACCAAACTTATCAAAATATCTAATTTTAAGTTCTTTTCCTTTATAATCTATACCTTCTAGAGCATCAATTATTTCACTTCCTTTACCGGTAACAAATACTCTTGTGTTATTTGTAAGAAAATATTTTTCTGCAGCATCCCTAACATCTTCTTCTGTTACAGAATTAATTTTCTCAAGAAAATTATTATAATAATCTTCAGGTAAATCCTGAGTAATTATATTTCTTGCAAAACCAGCAATTGTTGAAGGATCCTCAAGCGACATAACAAAATTTCCAGTGTACTTTGCTTTGGCTGAGGACAATTCTTCGTCAGATACTAATGTGTTTCTCATTTTATCTATCTCTCTAAGTATTTCAACAGCAGCACTATCAGCAACTTCATTTCTTACTTGCGCTTGAGCAATAAAATATCCTTTTGTTTTATAACTCTCAGATATTCCTGAATAAGACCCATATGTCCAGCCTTTGTCTTCTCTAAGATTATTAAATAATCTTCCAGCACCACCACCACCAAGTATTCTATTGGCTACTAATGCTGAGAAGTAATTAGACTCTTTTTTATTAAAATCAATTGTATTAATTACCGATACAACTGCTTGAACACCATTAGGCATATCAACGAAAATTATTTCAGTATTTTCTGGGTTGGTTGGTTTAGGGAAAGATTTTGATATAACTTCTTTTGATTCCCAAGAACTAAAAAGTTTAGTTACCCTTTCTTTAATTTCCTTAAAATTTACATCTCCTAATATTACCAAATATGCATTTTTAGGACTTGCATAATTATTGAAAAAATCAATTGCATCGTTTAATTCTGATTTATCCAGAGTCTCTTGTGAAACATATTCACCATTGGGGTGACTTGCCCCATATGTAATTAAATCCTGAACTCTGCTCGCAGCAGTGGCAACATCTTTGTCTGCAGTTTTTAGACTTTCTTTAATTAAATTCTTCTGACTATCAAATTCCTCTTTTGTTAAAAGAGGATTTAAAACAGCATCTGCCATCAACTCTAATACTCTTGGGAAATATCTTGAAAGTGAGCTAGCGAATGCACCAGACCCAGACACACTAATTGAAGCTCCCATAAAATCAACTTCTTCTAAAAATTTTTCTTTTGAAATTGACTGAGTTCCATTTCCAATCATTTCCCCTAAAATTGAACTAACTCCAGCTACTTCTCCCTCAAAAATTAGAGGGTTATCAAATGAAAGTGAAGCTGAAGCTCTTGGTAGTTTGGAGTTTTCTACTACCATTACTGTAAGACCATTATCTAATTTAAAAGTATTAGGTTTGCCAAAAAATATCTCAGGTGCAGGACCAGATTCAGGCATTACTGATCTGTCTAATTGAGAGCTTACAGGATTATAGAACATTAATCCAGTAATCATTAATGCATTACTTAAAGCACTAGGCTTAGTCAAACTTTTAAAAATATTTTTCATTATTCTATTATTGTTTTATTATTATCATCACCAGGCAAGTAATCTAATACTAACCTTTGATTTGGCATTAAATACTTTCTTGCAACTTCTCTTATTTCTTCTTTAGTTACACTCTGATAAATTTCAATTTCAGTATTTATCAGATTTGTATCTCCATAAAATGTGTGGTAGTCAGATAGTGAATTTGCAATTCCTTCGATTGAAGCATTTCTGCTTACAAACTGGGACTCGAGAATATTTTGAAGCTTTTCATAATCTCTGTCTGAAATTAAATCTTTTTGAACTTTATTAATCTCCTCATCTATCTCGGATAATAAGTCATCAAGTGTAAAGTTACCCAGAGGCAATGCTAACATTAAATATGTACCATAGTCTTCTTGAGCAAGATTAATAGTTTGAACTCCAAGAGCCATTTTCTTTTCATCAATCATTTTTTTGTAAAGTACAGAGCTTTTACCATCACTTAAATAAGTGGATAGTAAATTAAGAACTCTAGATTCTCTAGTAGTCATTTTAGGTGTTATATATCCAATCAATAGTGCGGGGACTTGAACATTAGGGTCATACCAAGTTGCCTCAATTGTCTCGGTTATTGGCTCTTCTTTTGGGAATTCTTTTTTAATTAGCTCGGAACTAGGAATATCATTAAAATACTTTTTAATCAACACTTTAGTTTCTTCAACATCTATATCACCCGCAACAACTAACGTAGCATTATTTGGTTTGTGGTATAACTGATTAAAATTTTTAAAATCGTCAATATTTGCTGCTTCAAGATCTTTATCTAATCCAATTGTTAATCTTCCGTATGGATGTTTTCTATAAAGATTACTTCTTACAGCATATAGGAGAGCTCCATATGGAGCATTCCTAAGTCTAAAGTTTTTTTCCTCTTTTACAACACCTTCCTGTAATGTAATTCTGTCGTCTTGTCTTATTATTGGATGTAACATCCTTTCAGATTCCATCCATAGACTGAGCTCTAATTTATTTGAGGGAAAAACTTCGTAATAATAAGTTTGGTCATCTGATGTATATGCATTATTTGATCCACCATTCGCTTCTACAATTTTAAACCATTGACCTGCCTCAATGTTTTTTGTTCCTTCAAATAGTAGGTGCTCAAAAAAGTGAGCAAATCCCGTTCGACCCTCTTCCTCATCCTTAGATCCAACATGATATGAAACAGCAGTCGTTATAACTGGCGCTGTATTATCTTGATGAAGAATAACGTGAAGTCCGTTATCAAGGTCATACTCAACAAATTTAATTTGTTGTGAATTCACCGCTAAAAATGAAAAAGCACTGAATGTAATTGCTAAAATATTTCTCATTTTAATAAATTAATTTATGTTATTGGTTCGCAAAGATAATCAATCTTTACTAACTTTGTCCTATTAGGCCCCTATCTTTAAGGGTTTACAAATGTTTTGATAAATTTTATGGATATAGATGAATTAATTTCAATAGTTACACTAAAAAAACTTGATGAGGATAAATTTGAGGGTCAAAATTATAAAACAGTCTGGGGTAGAATATTTGGTGGTCAAGTTTTAAGTCAGTCACTTCATGCAGCATATCAAACTGTACCTGATAATAGAATAGCTCATTCAATGCACGCATATTTTATTTTACCTGGTAATTTAAATGAACCAGTTATTTATGAAGTTGATAATATCAGAAATGGTGGAAGTTTTACAACAAGAAGAGTTGTAGCATTTCAAAAGGGAAGGGCAATTTTTAATATGGCTGCTTCTTTTCAAAAAGATGAGAAAGGTTTTGATCACCAAATTCAAATGCCAAATGTCTTAAGCCCGGATTTACTATTGACAGATTTTGAACAAGCTGAAAAGTTTAAAGAGGAACTAGCTGAAAGGTATCAAATATTTTTAGCTGCTCACCCTAAAGTGTTTGACTTTAAACCTGTTGGAACAAATATTTTTTTAAGAAAAGAAAACGCACTCCCAATTAATCATTGCTGGTTTAGATTAAAAGATAAGATAGATATGCCATTACAATTTCACCATCAATTATTGGCATTTGTTAGTGACTATCAACTCCTTGCAACTGCATCTCTTCCTCACAGAAAGGAAATTGCAAAAACAAGAGCTTACTATGCTAGTCTTGATCACGCTTTATGGTTTCACAGGGATTTTTCAATAAATGATTGGCTTTTATATGATATGGAAAGTCCAAGTGCTTCAAATTCCCAAAGAGGATTATCGAGTTTGTTGATTATGTAGTTTAAGGTAAGTTCTTCCCCCTTTAAAATATTCTTATTAGAAATTATTCTTATGTGCTTTATATTTCCAATTGACTCATGGTTATTAGCAACTACTGCTTTACAGTTTGGCATTTCATGATGATTAATAAA